>FR889425.1:9985-16950 GCA_000432895.1 Firmicutes bacterium CAG:449
TATAAAGAAATCTCCTTTTTTCTTTCTAATAAAAAAGAATATAAAATAATAGAAGACAAAAACAAAAATATAATTAATGAAATAACTAAAAATAATAAGAGAATTTTTTGAATAAGATAAAATATTTCATTTAAAGATTTTTTATTAGTAATTGCTTTAGAATAAACATCATATCCCTTATTTATTAAATAATTATATATTGGTTCTACGTTCTTTTTTTCTACCCAAATAGAATATTTATATGATGATAAATCTTCGTAATCTGATGAATAAAAAGTTAATCTATCTAATAAATAAAAATCTTTTTTTAATAATTTTGAAGCATTTTCTAATTTTACACTTTTAAAAAAATTACATATCGATGTATATGAATAATATATTGTAGGTTCTTTAATATATTCAAATTCTTTAACATAATCAACTATTTCAATTTCTTTATTGATTTTTAAAAGATCTTTAGCCCGGTTAAAATGTTGGTCTTCTGTCAAAATTTCTTTTTCAAAAAAAATTTCAAATTTTTTATTCAGCAAATTATATGCTGATTTATTAACAATCACTTGATTATATTTTAAATCAGGAAAAGAATAGATTGTTTGTTTTAAATTATAAATAGGTCTAAAAGTAAAATTATTTTCAAAATCAATAATTTTTATTTGATTAAAAATATAATTAAAATTATAAGTAATTTCATATTCATTATTTAAATCACTAGCTAATTTTTCTTTATTTGGTCTAGTTAATTTTATAAATGAAAAACCATTATTTAAAGAATTGCTCTCGTAATCAGAAACTTCTAAATGATTATAATCTAAATATTGATAAAAAGATTCCTCTAAAGAATTATTAATAGAATAAGAAAAAGTCAATGATAAAATCACGCTTATTAAAACCACTAAACAAGCAAAAAAACAAATAAAAAAACGAAATCTTCTTTTCTTTAACGATGATAAACTAATATTAAATTTATCTTTCAAAAAAATTTTTTTATCTTCATAATAATTATTATTAAGACATTTTTTTGAATTTGTAGAAAAAATTTTAAATATACCATCATTTAAATTTAAAATACCATCTGCATATTTATTTATAAAAAAAATATCATGTGAAACACAAATAACTAATTTAGTTTTACTAATTTCTTTTAAAATTTTGAAAATATTTTCCGCATTTTCTTGATCTAATGCGCCAGTTGGTTCATCACAAATATAAATATTTTTATTTAATAAAAATGTTCTTGCTAGAGCAACTCTTTGTTTTTCTCCACCTGACAAATTTTTACATTCAATGTTTAAATCTTTATTTAAGTTTACTTTTTTTAAAGCAAGTATTAACTCTTCATTTGAATAACTATATTTAATACCTATTAAAGGAAATAATAAATTTTGTTTAATCGTAAAATGTTCAATCAAAGCGTATTCTTGAAATAAAATAGCTATTTCATTTTTTCTAAATTCATCAAAATCAGTAATAATTTTATTTTGATAATAAATACTCCCTGAATCTAAATTAGTTAAACCTAAAATAATATTAATTAATGTTGACTTACCTGTTCCATTTTCACCCACTAAAAAAATAAAACCTGTATCAGGAAAAACTACATTAAAATTTTTAAAAATCGGTCGATCAAAACTTTTATTTAGATTTTCAATTTTTAGCATAAAAAAACTCCCTATAAATTATAATTAGGAGTTTTTTATTTATTTTTTTAAAATTTTTTTTACTTTGCTATTAAAGTCATTTCTTTCAAGCATAATGATGTTTCCACATCCTAGACATTTTATTTTAATATCCGCTCCTAAACGAACTACTTTAAATTGCTTAGATTTACTTAAGCATGGATGTGCTTTTTTCATTTCCACAATGGAATCTAATTGATATTCATCATTACTTATCATTATTATTTACCTCATAGCAAGTTAAAATATTTTCCATTAAGCAACTTGTAGTAATAACCCCTATGCCACCTGGAACTTTAGAAATATAAGATAGTTTTTCACTAGGAAGAACATCACCAACAATTTTATCATCTACATAATGAATTCCAGCATCTAAAACAATTGCTCCTTCTTTCATTAAATTGCTATCAATAAATTGTGCTTTACCTAAAGCACCCACAATAATATCATATTCTTTTAATTGATTATTTAAATCAACACTTCTTGAATGAGCAATTGTAACTGTCGCATGGCGATTAAGTAAAAGTAAACTTATTGGTTTTCCTACTGAAATTGATCTTCCTATAACTAATACTTTTTTTCCTTTTACATCAATATGATAATAATCTAACATTCTAACCATAGCTAAAGCTGTTGAAGGAATTAACTCTTCATTACCCACTAAAATTTTTCCTAAAGCATGTGGATTTAAAGCATCAACATCTTTAGAAGGTTTAAGTAAAGAAATTATTTTTTCTTCATTAACATTTTTTAATAAAGGACGCGTAATTAAACAAGCATCAATCAAAGAATCCTCATTAATTAAATTAATATATTTAATATAATCATCTTCTGAATTAATATTAATGACTTCACTATCAATATTAACTTCTAAACAAGCTTTAATAATTGCTTTAACATAAATTAATGAAGAAGAATCTTCATTATTTAATAAAATACAAATTTTAGGCTTTCTTTTTTTTAATAAAACTTTTTCTTTAACCTTTTTTCTTATTTCTTCAGAAACAGGTTTTCCAAGTAAATATTCCATTTATTCATTCTCCATTTTCACTGCTTGAGGAACTTTCGGTAATCCAGGAAGAGTTAAAATATTTCCAGTTAAAGGAATTAAGAAATTTGCTCCACTTGATAAATTAACTTTTCTAATATGAATTTTAAAGCCTCTTGGAGTGTTTAATAATAAAGGATCATCGGAAAAAGAATTAGGTGTTTTAGCCATACAAATATAAGTATGATCAAATCCTAAAGCATGATATTTTTTCAAATCTTCTTCCGCTTCTTTAGAAAATTCCACATCATCTGCCCGATATATTTCTTTGCAAATTTTTTCAATTTTTTCTTTAGTAGGCATATTTATGGAGTAAAGTGGATGAAAATGACTTTCTTTTTGTAATTCTTCTTTCACCAAATAACTTAACTCTTTACTACCATCTGCTCCTAAAAGATAACCATCTAAGAAACTAACTTTATAATTGTTTTCTTTGCACCAATTCTTTAAAAAGTTAATTTCATTTTCTGTGTCAGTTGCAAAATGATTAATTGCAACAACAACATTTAAACCAAATTTTTGAATATTTTCTAAATGTTGTTTTAAATTATCAGTTCCTTTTTTTAAAGCCTCAATATTTTCTTTTTCTAAATCATTAATATCTTGTTTACCATGCATCTTTAACGCTCTAATAGTTGCTACCATTACTACTAAAGAAGGATTTAAAGATGCTTCTTGACATTTAATATCTAAAAACTTTTCCGCTCCTAAATCAGCTCCAAAGCCAGCTTCAGTGACAACTACATCCGCTAATTTTAAAGCCATTTTAGTAGCAATAATTGAATTACATCCATGAGCAATATTAGCAAATGGTCCACCATGCACTAAACATGGAGAGTGATTTTGTGTTTGTACTAAATTAGGTGAAAATGCTTCTAACATTAATTTTCTAATGGCATTAGAAATTTTTAAATCATTAACAGTAACTGGTTTATTATCATAAGTATAAGCAACAATAATCTTCTTTACTCTTTCAATAAAATCATCTTCATCTTTAGCAAGGCAAAACACTGCCATCAATTCACTAGCAACAGTAATGATAAAGCCATCTTTTCTTTCAATTCCATTAGCTTTACTTCCTTGAGCAATAGTAATATCTCTTAAAGTGCGATCATTCATATCAATTGCTCTTTTCCAAACTACCTTATTTGGATCAATATTTAATTCATTACCTTGATAAATATAATTATCAATAATTGCCGAAATTAAATTATTAGCCGATGTTATTGCATGAAAATCACCATTAAAATGTAAATTAATATCTTCACTTGGTTCAATGGTAACTTTTCCTCCTCCAGTAGCCCCACCTTTTAAACCAAAAACAGGGCCAAGTGAAGGCTCTCTTAAGCAAGCAATTGTTTTCACACCAATAGCATTTAATCCATCTAATAAAGAAATAGTCGTGGTTGTTTTACCTTCACCAGCTTTAGTAGGTGTAATTGCTGTGACTAAAACTAATTTACCATCATTTTTCTCTTTTAAAAAATCATTATATTTTAAATCTATTTTTGCTTTATATTTTCCATAAGGTTCAATAAACTCATCAGGGATATTTAATTTTCTTGATATTTCATAGATATTATTTAATTGCATGATATTCCTCCATAAAATTTAAAGCATCACCTTTACTTGAAAACCAATTAACAGGCAATTGGTGATTAAAATAAGTATATTGTCTTTTTGCATAATTTCTTGTTCTTTGTTTTATTAAATTTATTATATCCGATAAAGGTGTTGTTTTCAAACTTTCCATTAATTCTTTATAGCCAATTGCTTGAAACGCTCTTAAAGAAGTAGGATATTGCTCCATTAAAGATCTAACTTCTTCAACTAAACCATCCTCAACCATTTTATCTACTCTTTGATTAATTAATGAATATAATTCTTCTCTTTGCTTACTTAGGCCAATAAAACATACATCATATAACAATTTATGTTCTTGCTTATTAATAATATCAGATTTTTTTTCGCCACTTTCTAAATATATTTCAATAGCTCTAATAACTCTTTTACGATTATTCGGGTGAATATTTTTACTGGCTTCTAAATCAATATCCTGTAATTTTTTATATAGAGTTTCATTATCCATTTTTTCATAAAGTGACATATCAACTTTATTTTTAACTTCATTTAAATTAAAATCATATAAACTTGATTTTAAATATAATCCAGATCCACCTACAATAATAATATCTTTATTTAAAGGAATTAATTCATCTAAAGTTTTTCTTAAATCTTTTTGATAATCATAAATTGTATATTCTTTTGTTACTGTCGCAATATCAAATAAATAATGTGGTACTTTTTTTCTTTCTTCTAAAGGAGGTTTAGCCGTTCCAATATTCATTTCCTTATAACATTGAAAAACATCACCATTAACAATTAAAGCATCATGTTTTAAACTATACTCTAATGCCAAAGAAGATTTTCCTACCCCTGTTGGTCCAACAATAACAAAAATCATATTCCTGACCTCTTAAACATTTTTTCTATGTCATAATTAGAAAAATGAATAATGGTTGGTCTTCCATGCGGACAGCAAGTTGGATTTTCACAAGCAAATAATGTTTTAATTAAATCTTCCATTTCTCTTATTTCTAAATGATCATTAGCTTTAATAGAAGCTTTACAAGCCATTGTCGCTATAACGTGTTTTCTTAAAACTTCTAAATCAATTCTATCATCTTTAATCACTTGTTGAATTAATTCTTCAATATAACTCTCTTCATTATATTCTTTTATAAATAAAGGAATTGATGATACTTTAATAGTGTTTAATCCAAATGATTCAATTTCTAAGCCAATCTTATTCAATATTTTAATTTTATCATCTGTTAATCTTTTAACATCACTTGGTGAAAGAGTAATAATTAATGGAATTAATGGTGAGCAAACTTCAATTTTACGATTCAATAAATTCTTAAATTTTTCATAATTAACTCTTTCATTAGCCGCATGTTGATCAACAATATAAAAACCATTACTTACTTCAATAATAATATAAGTATTATGAATTTGGCCAATTATTTTAAAATCAGGTAAGTTATCTTTTTTAAGAGAATTATCTTCTTCACTTACTTCTTCATGAGTATCCTCTTTTTTTACTTCTTCATCAAAAGAAGTTAAATCAAAAGAAAAATCTTCTTTTACTTGATTATCTTGATAAATCTCTGTACGAGGATTAANNNCTCTGTACGAGGATTAATTGGTCTAATAATATTGTTATTTTCAAATTGGGTAGGTTTATTTTCAAATAAAGAAACTTTTTCAACTTCTTTTTCTTGAAAAGAAATATTATGTACTGCATTTTCCTCTTTTAAAGCCTCTTTAATAATTTCTTCTACTTTAAATGCAATTTCTTTATCATTAGAAAGTCGAACTTCTTTTTTAGAAGGATGAACATTTACATCCACTAAAGAATAATCAACACGGAAATTTAAAATACAAAATGGATATTTAGAATTAAATATATAATCACCATATCCTGACATAATAGCTTTTTGAATAATAGGCACATACACATTTCTATTATTTAAAATTGTAATCATGTAATAACGTGTAGAACGTGTTATTTCTGGTTTAGCTAGATATCCTTCTATATCAAAAGCGTCAGAAGAATATGAAATTTTTATCATTTTTTTAGCAATATCATTTCCATATAATCTAGCAATTACTTCTAATAAATCTCCTCTTCCAGTTGTTGAGAAAGAAAGTTTATTATCAATGAAAAAAGAAAAAGAAACACTAGGAAAAGATAAAGCTAATCTTTGCATAATTTCTAAACATGAAGCAACTTCAGTACTATCACTTTTTAAATATTTTAAACGAACAGGTGTATTGTAAAATAATTCTTCTACAATAAATGTGGTTCCCTTAATTGCTTGACACTCTTCAATTTTTAATTCTTCTTCAGTTGTAATAACTTTACTACCTATTCCTTCACCAGTTGATGTAAGCATAGTAACTTTACTAACTGAGCTAATTGAAGGTAAAGCTTCACCTCTAAAGCCCATTGTTTTAATTTTAAAAAGTTGATATTCATCAAGAAGTTTTGAAGAAGCATGACGAGTAAAAGCAAGTTTAGCGTCATCTTTATCCATCCCATCACCATCATCTCTAACAATGATTTTACTTCTTCCTGCATTAAAAATTTCTACTTCAATATTTTTAGCATGTGCATCTAAAGAATTTTCCACTAATTCTTTAATAATTGATGAAGGTCTTTCAATAACTTCTCCAGC
>FR889425.1:16964-23480 GCA_000432895.1 Firmicutes bacterium CAG:449
CTCCAGCCGCAATCATATTAGCTAAGCGGCTTGGCATAACAGCAATTTTACCCATAAATCTACTCCTTCATTTTCTTTTTTAATTCATATAAATAATTTAAAGCCTCTAAAGGTGACATGGATAAAGGATCAAGTTTTTCTAATTCTTTCATCCATTCTGGAGTCTTTTTTTCTTCAACTTTAATAACTTCAGATTTAACATTAATTTTATTTTTTTCTAATTCATCTAAAATTTCACTAGCTCTAGATAATAATTCATTTGGTAAAGAAGCTAAAGAGGCAACATTAATACCATATGATTTTCCCATCGCTCCATCTTCAACACGATACAAGAAAGTAATATTATCTCCATTTGAACTAACTCCAACATGAATATTCTTTAAAGTTTCGATTTGTTCTTCAATTTTTGTTATTTCGTGGTAGTGAGTAGAAAATAATGTTTTTGCTTTAATATTTTTAGCAATATATTCAATAATAGCTTGAGCTAAAGCCATACCATCAAAAGTAGCCGTACCACGTCCAATTTCATCAAAAATCAATAATGAATTTTCACTAGCATGACGAAGTGCATAATTTGTTTCTGACATTTCCACCATGAATGTTGATTGTCCAGATACTAAATCATCACTAGCTCCAATACGTGTAAAAATTGAATCAAAAATCATTAAATCAGCTTTTTCAGCTGGTACAAAAGAACCTATTTGTGCCAAAATAACAATCAAAGCTAATTGACGCATATAAGTTGATTTTCCACCCATATTAGGCCCAGTTAGGACTAAAATATCAGTTTTATTATCCATAATAATATCGTTAGGAACATAACGCTTATTATTCATCACTTTTTCAATAACTGGATGACGTCCATTTTTAATATTAATAATTCTTTGATTATTAAATGTTGGTTTAACAAAATGATTATCAATAGCTACTTCTGTTAAAGATAATAAAACATCCACATAAGAAACTAAATCAGCAAGATTTTGAATTTTTAAAGTATATTCATTAACTTTTTCTCTTAATTTATTAAATAATGCATATTCTAAAGCACATCTTTTTTCTTCAGCAGTAATTACTTTTGTTTCGTAATCTTTTAATTCTTGAGAAACAAATCTTTCTGAGTTAACGGTAGTTTGTTTTCTTTCATAACCCCATTCAGGTGGAATTTGACTTACCGCGCCTTTTGATATTTCAATATAATAACCAAACACACGGTTATAACCCACTCTTAAAGTTTTAATACCAGTTCTTTCTTTTTCTTTATTCTCTAAAGAAGCAATCCAATTTTTAGATGATGAAGATAAATCAATTAATTCATCAAGTTCATTAGAAAATCCTTTTTTAAAGATTCCTCCTTCTTTAACAGTAATTGGAGCCTCATCACTAATTGCTTTTTCTAATAAAGAAGCAAGTTCAACAAAGTTTTCATCAGTTCCTTTATAATTATATAAATGTTTATTTTCTAATTCATTAATTGAAGCAAGCAAACTTGGAACTACTTGTAAAGATTTTTTTAATTGTAATAAATCTCTTCCTGAACATGAACCAAAATTAATTTTAGCTACTAATCTTTCTAAATCATAAATATCTTTTAAACATTTTTTTATATCATCACGAACTAAAAATTTTTCTTGAAAAGAAGAAATAATTGATTGACGATTTAAAATTTCTTGTTCATCACAAATAGGTTTCATAATCCATTTTTTTAATAATCTAGATCCCATATTGGTTGAAGTTTGATCTAAAAGCCAAAATAATGTACCATAACTTTCTTCACTTCTAATAGTTCTTATCAACTCTAAATTAATTCTAGAAAAAGCATCTATTTGCATAACTGCATTATTTTTTAAAACAGTAGCAATTTTCATATAATCTAAATCTTTTTTTTGAGTGTCTTTAATATAACTTAATAATCTTACAACACCTTTTCTTTGATTTAAATCACGCACATTAGTTAAAATATATTGATGTTCAAGTCCTTCAATATCATTATTTTCATAAGAAATTAAAATATTTCTTTTTTGTTTAATTTTTTCAATATATTTAGCAGGAAAAGAAGTCGCTACGATTACTTCTTTAATATTTAAATTAATAATTTCATCAATAACTGATTCAATATCTTTTTCTAAATTTTCTACAAAAATTTCTCCAGTTGAAACATCTGCATAAGCAAAAACAAAGCAATTGGTTGCTTCTGAAATTTGTCCTAAATAATTATTATCTTTTTCTTTAATATCTAAAAAGGCCCCTGGAGTAATAATTTGCACTACATCTCTTTCAACTAAACCTTTAGCTAAAGCAGGATCTTCTAATTGTTCAACAATTCCCACTTTATAGCCTTTATTAATTAATTTATCAATATAAGAAGAAATGGCATGATGAGGAACCCCACACATAGGAACTTTTTCTTCTACACCAGCTGATTTACCAGTTAAAGCTAATTGTAATTCTCGAGAAGCAGTTTTAGCATCATCAAAAAACAATTCATAAAAATCACCTAATCTAAATAAAATTAATGTATCTTGATATTTTTCTTTAATTTTCAAATATTGACTAATCATTGGTGTGTACTTCATTTCCATAAATATAAATCCGTCCTAAATAATATTATATCTTAGATATAATAAAATTTAAAAGAAAAAAAATTAATCATTATTAGTTAAATAATTAGGATTAACATTTAATAACAATTCTTCATCTAAAGTCATTTCTGGTTTAACATTATCTTTGCTATCAACAATTAAAATTGCCTCTTGAAATACATCAATAAAATATAATCCTTCAATTTTTAAAGTAATTGAATTATCTTCATTTAATTTCATATAAACAGCATTTGGATATTTATTAACAAAAATTTTAAACACTTTTTCGTTTGAAATAGTTGCTACATTTCGATAAACCATTCTAGCTTTTTCATGAAAATTAATTTTTTCTTCATAAACTGAGGAAGATTGATCATTATCTTTAGCGTACCATAATTGAATCGAATAAAAACCATCTAAATAAACATCTTCTTTTTCATAATTTATTTCATAATTTAAATTAATTATCCAACATCCAAGAGTTTTAGAAATATTATCTAAACGTAATTCTCTTTCATATAGATAATCAATTCTTCCACGCCCTGTTAAAGTTTTACATGCAATTTCTTTTAACATTATCTCACCAATAAATTATATTATAAAAAAAATAAAAGATATTACTCTTTTATTCTTTCTTGTAAGTTTTTTAATTGCAAATATATATTTTTCTTTAAGATATTATAATTGCATACTAAAGGATTTTCATCAAATTCTTTTTTTAAATTTTGATACTCAATTAATTTTTTTTGATGTTCTTCTTGATTATTAATAGAAAGTGCTAATGCTTTTTGAGCTTTTCTAATTTTATCTTGTAAAGAAATAATATTTTGATCTTCATTAACTTTTTTTTCTAAGATAAAATATTTTTTTACTTCTTCTTGTTCAAGAAAGCAATTAATATAATTATCTAAATCATCTTTTAAAGATTTATCCATTAATTTCTTCTCCAGATAAATAGAATAAATGTCCTTCTAAAATTTTAACTTTAACAAATTGACCAATATGTTGAGGATTTCCTTTAAAATTAACTAATTTCATATCTTTTGTATATCCAGTTAAAATATCATTTTCTTTTTTAGAAAAGCCTTCCACTAAAACTTCTACTTCTTTTCCAACAAAAGTTTGATATTTTGCTACACCAATTTCATTAATTCTTTTAACTAAACGATCAAATCTAGCATGTTTAACTTCACTAGAAACATTATCATTAATTTTTGCTGCAGGAGTTCCTACTCTAGGTGAATAAATAAAAGTAAAAGCAAAATCATATTGACAATACTCAACCATTTCCATTGTTTTTTCAAATTCTTCATCTGTTTCATTTGGAAAACCTACAATAATATCTGTTGATAAAGCGACATTAGGAATTGTTCTTTTTAAATCATCTACAAGTTTTTTATAAGAACTAGAAGTATATCTTCTACCCATTCTTTTTAGCACTTCATCACTTCCAGATTGCAAAGGAAGATGAATATAAGGCATGATATTATCATATTTAGAAATTACATCAAACATTTCTTGAGTAAAATCCCAAGGATGAGAAGTGGTAAAACGTAATCTAGCAATATTAGTTTTAGCCACATCTTCAAGTAAAGAAGCAAATGAATAATCTAAATATAAATCTTTACCATAAGAATTAACATTTTGACCTAATAAAGTAATTTCTTTATAACCTAAATCTACTAGATCTTGACATTCTTTTATGATATCTTCTTTCGTTCTTGAACGTTGCTTTCCACGTGTATAAGGCACAATACAATATGTGCAAAATTTATCACAACCATATTGAATATTAACAAATGCTTTAATTTTATCTTCACGAATAATAGGAAGGTGTTCAATAACTTCACCTTCTTTAGAATAAACTTCAATAATTCTCTTTTTTTCAAAAATCACTTCATTCAATAAAGCAGGTAAATGATGAATATTATGGGTGCCAAACATTAAATCAACTTGTGTATAAGTTTTTCTTAATTTTTCGACAATGTGAGGTTGTTGAATCATACATCCACAAATAGCAATAATTGCATCTGGATGCATTTTTTTATATTTTTTTAACGCTCCTACTTCACCAAATACTTTATCTTCAGCATTTTCTCTAACTGCACAAGTATTTAAAATAATTAAATCACTTTCAAAAGGATCATCAACTTTTGTAAATCCTAATTCTTCTAAAATACCTAAAATTGTTTGAGAATCCACTACATTAGCTTGACATCCATAAGTTCTAATAAAGCATTTTTTGCCATTACAATATGAAAGTAAACGATCAGGTAAAACAAGATCTTCTTTAATAATTTTAATCGGTTCTCTAGTTCTTTTAACTGCTTCTTTTAAAGAAGGAGCAGAATGAACAACAACTTTATTAGCCATTTTATTTCCTACTTTCTTTATAGATTTGATATATTTTTTTATATTCAATTATTTTTTTAGTTTCTTCATCAATAACAAAACTCACTGCCGAAAAAATGTTTTCATCATCATTTTGAACTCCAAAAACAGTTGGTTTTCCTGTCCAAGATTTAGTAATAACTTCTTCTCTAGAAGCGCCTAAAATTCCATTATAAGGTCCACACATTCCTACATCAGTAATATATAATGTACCATTTTTTAATAATCTTAAATCATTTGTCTGTACATGAGTATGTGTACCTAATACAGCACTCACTTTACCATCAAAAGCCCACGCAAGAGCTTGTTTTTCTCCACTGGCTTCAGCATGAAAATCAACAATATGAACATCACTTTTATCATTTTTACAAATCTCATTTAAAACATCAAATGGATTATTTGGATTTTCAGCAATAAAAACTCTTCCTAAAAGATTTGTTACTCTTATTTTTAAATTATTTGTTTCAAAAACATCTGTACCATGACCTGCTATTGAAGAATGTAAATTTGCTGGTCTAAGTAAGAAATCATAGTCATTAATATATGTTTCAATTTCTTTTTTAGCATAATAATGATTACCTAAAGTAGCAACATCAATTCCTGCTTCAATCATTTCTAAAAAATTTGCTTTAGTTAAGCCTTTTCCATGAGAAGCATTTTCTAAATTTGCAATTACAAAATCATATTCATCAAGATTATCTTCTAAAAACTTCTTAACAACATTTCTACCATTTTTACCATATACATCACCAATAAATAATATATTCATATAAAATACTTTCTATTTTGCTACTTCAACAGCTTTTGTTTCACGAATAACTTGAACTTTAATTTGTCCTGGATATGTCATTTCATTTTCAATTTTATCTTTAATATCTCTAGCAAGTTTATATGTTTCAATATCAGAAATCTTTTCAGGTACAACCATAATTCTTAATTCACGACCTGACTTAATTGCATAAGAAGATTGAACTCCTTCAAATTGCTTAGTGATTTCTTCTAATTTTTCCACTCTTTGAATATAATTTTCAAGTGTTTCATTTCTTGCTCCAGGACGAGCAGCAGATAAAGTATCAGCTGCTTGAACAAGAGTAGCAATAACATATTTTGCTTCTACATCACCATGGTGAGATTCTATAGCATTTACAACTACATCAGGTTCACCATATTTTTTAGCTAAACGTGCCCCAATTTCAACATGAGATCCATCCATTTCAAAATCAGCGGCTTTACCTATATCATGTAATAAGCCCGCTCTTTTAGCTAAGTTTTGATCTAATCCAAGTTCAGCTGCCATAATACCAGCTAAATATGCAACTTGAATAGAATGATCTAAAGCATTTTGAGTAAATGATGTTCTATATTTTAAACGTCCAACATAATCAAGTAAATCTTTATTTATTCTTGGTAAACCAAGTTTAAACGCAGCATTAATACCCGCTTCGTGACAAGATTGAGCAACTTCCATTTTCGCTTTTTCTACGATTTCTTCAATGCGTCCTGGTTGAATTCTACCATCTTTAATTAAATATTCTAAAGCCAAACG
>FR889425.1:23505-30893 GCA_000432895.1 Firmicutes bacterium CAG:449
GAGCCGTTTCCCTTCTAATTGGATCAAAACAAGAAACTTGAATTACTTCTGGAGTATCATCAATAATGATATCAACACCTAATAATTGTTCAAGAGTACGAATATTTCTTCCTTCTCGGCCAATAATTCTTCCTTTCATTTCATCATTAGGAATAGCAACAACTGATACTGTTTTTTCTGTAACTACTTCTTGAGAATATTTACTCATAGCAAGTGATAATAATTCTTTTGCTTTAACATCACATTGTTCTTTTGCCTCATCTTCTTTTTGTTTCATTAAACTAGCAATTTCAATAGACATTTTAGATTCGACTTTTTCTAAAACAATATCTCTTGCTTCATTAACATTTAAAGAAGCAACTTTTTGTAATTCATTATCAATAGAAGCTTCTTTTTCTTGTAAAAATTTCTCTTTATTTTCAATATTTTTAACTCTTCTATTACATTCATCAATCTTATTATCAAGATTATTTTCGCGATCCACTAAAACTTCATCACGACGATTTAAAGTAGCTTCTCTTTGAGATAACTTATTTTCTTGAGATAAAAGTTCTTGTCTTTTTTCACGTGCTTCTTGTTCAGCTTGTTGTTTTAATTCAATTGTAAGATTTTTTGCTTGAATAGTTGCATTATTAATAATTTCTTCTGCTCTACGATTAGCACCATCAATAGTTTTGGTTGCATCTTGAACTTCTTTTTCATTTTTTACAGCTTCAAATTTATGGCCTACAAAAAATCCACCCACTAAACCTAAAAGCAATGCTAAAATAATTAAACTAATTCCTAAAACTAAATCCATATTATTTTTCCTCCAAAAATTATCATTATAAAAAAATTAAAGTAAAAAAACTTTATTTTCTTTAATTGGTTATTTATTAACAGGGAATTAGAGCACAAATCATTTCACCAAAAGGTTATATAAACTCTATATTTCCTTTTAAAAAATATCTTTGCAAAAATATTTATCTATATCTATGCTATTTAATTATAACAATAAAATATCAAAACTAAAAGCACAAAAAATATTATTGACATTTTTTTATAATGGAAGAAAAAAAGTTGGAATCAACCAACTTTTCATAACTATCTTTTAAAACCTAATGTAGTGTAAATTTGTTCAACTAAAGCTTCATAAACATCTTGATGATCAACTAAATATTGTTTAGCAGCATCACGTCCTTGCCCTGCTCTTTCACCAAGAATTTCAAACCAAGAACCAGATTTTTTTGCCAAATTATTTTCAATAGCTAAATCAAGAACTTCACCAACTTTAGAGAATCCTTCACCAAAAATTAAATCAACTTTACAAGATTTAAATGGTGGAGCAACTTTATTTTTTACTACTTTAATATTAACTGTGTTACCTAAAATTTTATCGCCATCTTTGATAGCTTCTGCTTTTCTTATATCAATTCTAATAGAAGCATAGAATTTTAAAGCTCTACCACCTGTAGTTACTTCTGGATTACCATACATAACACCAACTTTTTCTCTTAATTGGTTAATAAAGATAACTGTACAATTTGATTTGGAAAGAACACCTGCTAATTTACGCATAGCCTTTGACATAAGTCGAGCATGAGCACCAACATTTGAATCAGACATTCCACCTTCAAGTTCAACTTGAGGAACTAAAGCTGCTACTGAATCAACCACAATAATATCAACTGCTTCCGAAGAAGCTAACATTTCAACAATTTCTAAAGCTTGTTCACCATTATCAGGTTGAGATAAAATTAATTCATCAATATTAACACCTAATCTACTAGCGTAAACTGGATCTATTGCATGTTCAGCATCAACAAAGGCTGCTTGTCCACCTTTTTTTTGAGCCTCAGCAATTGCTGATAAAGCTAAAGTAGTTTTACCAGAAGATTCAGGACCATATATTTCAATAATTCTTCCTTTAGGGTATCCGCCTATTCCTAATGCAGCATCTAAGCAAATTGATCCAGATGGAATAACATCAACATCAAGAGAAGGTCTTTCTCCAAGTTTCATAACTGATCCTTTTCCATAAACCTTTTCAATTGATGCTAAGGTACTATTTAATTTTTCTAATTTTGTTTTTTCTTGCATAAAACACCTCACATATTAATAATTAGTAAATAATTTTATTTTTCTTTAAAGTAATTCAATTAATTTTTTTGTAGCTTCTATTACACATTGTTTTCTAATTTCGTTACGAGTGCCTTTAAAATAGTACTCAAAAGAAAAAGTTGTTTGATTAATACATAATCCTATATAAACAAGTCCAACTGGTTTTCCTTCCATCGCTTCAGGTCCAGCATTACCAGTAAAAGAAACACTAACATCAGTGTTAAATAATTCTTTAACACCTCTAGCCATATAAGAGGCGCATTCACTAGAAACAACCCCACTACTTAAAATTACACTTTCAGGAACATTTAAAACACTTTGTTTAATTTCACTCCAATAAGAAACAACTCCACCTTTAAATACTTTTGATACTCCTGAATATTCTCCCATTGTGGAAGCAAATAGACCAGCAGTAAGACTTTCCGCACAAGAAATTGTTAATTCTTTATTTCTTAAAATATCGATTAATTCTTGCATTTATTTATTCTCCATAAAAACTTGTCTATTTTGAACTAAATAAATAATTCCTGAAATAACTGAAGCACAAGTTGCTAGATAAATCATAATTTGACCAATATATAAATAATTAGGTAAACCAATTATACTATCTAAATTGAAATCGTTTATTAAAATAAAAATTAAACTAACCATTTGAAGAACAGTTTTAATTTTTCCAAAAATATTTGCCGCGACAACAATATTTTTTCTCACTGCATTAAGTCTAATCGCATCAACAATAATATCACGACAAATCATCAATAAAACGCATACAACTGGAATTCTTATTGGACCATTGCAAATTAAAATTAACAAAGTTGAATTAACAAGTAATTTATCCGCAATTGGATCCATAAATTTACCATAATCCGTTACCATATTATATTTACGAGCAATTTTACCATCAATCATGTCTGATAAAGAAGCAATTACAAATAAAATAAGCCCAATAAAGAAATTAAGAGAAACATTTATTCCTGGAATTAATATAAACCAATCACTAGGAAGTAATAAAAATGTTGAAATAAATATGACTAAAATCATTCTAAATGTTGTTATTTTATTAGGTAAATTCATAAATTCTCCTTTTTTTATTTGAGTAATTGATCCTGTAAGCCATGTTTTGTCGAGGATAATTATTTATCTAAGCAAATGCTTGAGAAAATCGCTTCATTTTGCTATTTCTCCTCCCTTACCAAATTTAGGTTTCTCGCTTGTGGGGTTTACCGCGTTCCACTTAAATATTTCTATTTAACTACGTCACTGTGGCACTTTCAAAGATTAGACCATATTTTTCAACTTAGGTTTCATCTTGCCGTTAGATGCTCCCATCTACCTAAAGTTATTTTTTCCTTTAGCACAAACACTGTTATCATCGCAGATTAACGCGAGCATGGACTTTCCTCTAGTATTACTACCAGCAATTATCCAGATCAATTGATTTTATTTGATTTTAGATGGATCTTTTCCTAAATTATACAAAGCATGTTCTAAAACAGAAATTCTTTGTAATAATTCAATATTGGAAGAAGTAAGACCTTCATTTTGTTTTAAAACATCTAATTCTTCTTGTAATAAAGCTTTTTGATATTCAACTTCAGATAACTTATTTTTATATCTTTCACAAGTTTTCTTTAATTCTTCATATTGTTCAATAATTTTTCTCATATGATTAGAATATTGTTCAAAAGCAATGTAATCATTAACTACTAAATCAAGATATTTATCAACCTGTAATGCATCATATCCACCATCTGTTGCTTGAAATTCCTTTGAGTTAATTTCTTTTGCAGATAGTTTTAAATCTAAATCTTCCATAAATTCCTTTCAAATCCTTACTTATTATACAAAGAAATGAAAAATAATTCAATTTTATATCAATAATTTAAGGACTATTATTAAAATAATAATAGCCTATAAGAATCTTAATTTTGATTATTACAACAACAGCAACATGGGCAAACTTGTAAGCAATTTACATTTGAATAAACACCCATATCTTTTCTTTCACAACAGCAACACATATAGAATGTTACTAATGCTCTAGTTCTAATATAACGTTTATATTCCATCACTGTACATGAATAAACAATTGTTGATGTTTGTCCACTTGCTAAATCACCCACTGGGACTGCATCTAAACAATCAACTTGTACAGCTTGTCCATTGACAGTAACAGTTGATGGATCTAAACAAAATACACCATCAAGAGGTACATGTAAACATACATCATTAACAGTCGTACTAGCATTGTTTTTCACTGTGACAGTATAAGTTACTTGACAACATACTTTAGTACAATGTGTTGAACAGGTAGAAGTTACACAAATACAGCAACATCCATCGTTTACAATTTTGATTCTTCGACAAGATCTACACGCCATAAATTTCTCCCTTCTTTATGAGACTTATCTCATTTATTAATATGAATTTAAATTTTAAATGAAAGTCATTTGATTAAATATGGGCTAATTTATATAATTAATACATATGAAACAGTTAGAAAAAATTTTAAAAGGAAAAAAGCATTTAATCTTCGTTGACTTTGAAGGTACTCAATTTACACATGAAATTATTGCGACTGGTTTATTAAAATGTGAAATTGATGAAAATGGTCAAATTATTCAAGAAGATGATGGAATTTTATTTTTTACAAAAGCCAAAGCGCAAGTTGGTAAAATTGTTACCGATATGACAAATATCACTGATTCTTTTTTAAAAACAAATGGTTTATCTTTTGAAGATTCTATTGAAAAAATGCGTGAATATATTGGCGATGATTTAAATCATACTTTATTTGTTTGTTTTGGAAACAATGATACAAGAATGCTGATAGAATCTATGCGCATTTCTCATCCTAAAAATCAACCTCTTGCTAAAACTTGGTTACCTCACTTTTTTGATTTAATGACCTTTATGTCACAATTTATTCGTGATGATAAAAATAACACTTTTTCTTTAATAAATTTTTTAAAACTATATAATATTGAACCAACTGGTGTTTCACATAATCCCTTAAATGATGCAAAAGATTTAAAAAACTTATATATAAAATTTTTAAATGATAAAGAAACTTTACTCATTGAATATAGAAAATTATTATTAAAAATGAAACTTATTCCTGAGCCGGTAAAAAAATTATTATTTGATATAATGGATGATAAAGAAATCAATAAAGATATCTTTAATCAATATTTAAAAGATTATCTTGAATAAAAAGGCAAAAAATGAAAAAACTAACTTTAGCCTTGTTAAAGGAGGAATATGAATTATCCTAATGGAACTGTTGTCATAGAAAAAAAAGAAGAAAAGATTACTACTTTTGCAAATCGAGGAATGGATTTTGAAAAAGCAGTAAATTCAACGAATCTTTTTTATGATGACCAAAAAAGAGCGATAATTACTAAAAGGCCAACCCCTATCCACATCGTTAAAGTTGATTATCAAGATCATTGCCGAATAAAAGATGCATATTTTGAAAAACAATCCACGGCAGATTATAATGGTGTTTATCGTGGTAAATACATTGATTTTGAATGTAAAGAAACTAAATCAAAAACATCACTATCTTTCCACAATATTGCCCCCCATCAAATTGAACATCTTAAAAAAGTTAATTACCATGGAGGAATTGCATTTTTTCTAATTTACTTTGTTACCCTTCAAGAAGTATATTTACTCGACTCAAAAATCATCATTGATAGATTTTATGGTGAAAAAAGATCCATATCACTTAATGATATTAAACAATATGGCTTTCTCGTTGAACAAGGCTTTATTCCACGTTTAAAATATTTAGACGTAGTTGATAAGGTCTATTTTAATGAAAATATTTAAAAACATAATCTTTACTTTTTGTTTAATTTTTATTTTTTTAATAAGTGGATTATCTATCTACTCTTTTTTTGCAATCAAAGATTTAACCTCTCCTCAAATAAATAGAATTGATGAAAAAGTATATACGAAAATATATGATAATTCTTCTCGATTAATTGAAACTTTAGGAGAAAACAAGAACAAATTTGTTTCTTATGATGAACTGCCACCTTTACTAATCAAAGCCCTAATCAGCATTGAAGATAATGAATTTTTTTATCATAATGGAATTAATTATAATAGAATTATAAAATCATTATTCAATAATATTTTTTCTTCTTCTAAACAAGGTGGATCGACAATTACGCAACAACTAGTTAAAAATCTTGTTTTAACTAATGAACAAACACTAAAAAGAAAAATTCAAGAAGCTTATTTAGCTTCTTTATTAGAACAAAAATTAACTAAAGAAGAAATTTTAGAATTTTATTTTAATGAAATATATTTTGAGCCCACTATACCAGGAATTTCTTATGCTGCTAAAAGATTTTTTAATAAAGAGGTCTCGTTACTTTCTCTACCTGAATGTGCTTTATTAGTAGGACTAGTTAAATCACCTTCATATTATAATCCTTTTAATCATCCTACTAGAGCTAATGAAAGAAAAAATCTTGTTTTATTAACAATGAAAAAAAATAATTATATTACTTTAGAGCAATATAATAATGCTATAAAAAAAGATGTTTCTTCTTTCATCATTGAAAAAGGTTCTTTTTATCAAAAGGAAAATTATGCTTATCAAGCATACTTAGATATTGTTTATAGTGAAATTAAAAAATTAACTTCATTAAATCCATTTTCTATTCCTTTAGAAATAGAAACTTATCTTGATACCTCATTACAATCATATTTAGATAATATTCAAAAAGGAAGCAATTTTAAGTTTATTGATGATAATCAACAAATTGCTTCATGCATAATTAACAATAATGATGCTTCTATTTTAGGAGTAATTGGGGGAAGAAATTATGATGGCATGCTTCTTTATAATCGAGCATATCAAATGTTAAGACAACCAGCTTCAACAATGAAACCAATTTTCACTTATCTTCTAGCAATAGAATATTTATCTTTTAATGAATATACTTTAATTGAAGATAAACCTTATACATATAAAAATACTAATATTACTGTACAAAATGCTGATAAAAAATATTTAGGAATGATTCCTTTAGTCGAAGCTATTGGTTATTCAAGAAACACTTCTACTTTATACACTTTAGAAAAAGTAATTAATAAAATTGGTCAAGAAAAATGTATAGACTATTTAAAAAATATTAATTTAATGGATGAAGGTGAATTTGCTTTACCTTACGCAATAGGTGGGATGAAATATGGAGTTTCCTTAGTAAATCTTGCTGGTGCGTATTCTCTTCTTCCTCGAAATGGAAATTATTTAACACCTTCAACAATCA
>FR889425.1:30903-31195 GCA_000432895.1 Firmicutes bacterium CAG:449
CTTCAACAATCAAAAAAATTAAAAGATTAGATACAAATGAAATAATTTATCAAAGAGATCTTAATGGTAAACAAGTAATTTCTAAAGAAGCAAGTTATATTATGACTTCTACATTAAAAAAAGTAATGGATAATAATTATTATAATATCGCTTATACTCGTCCTAATAATCTAATTATCGCGGGTAAAACAGGTACTAATGCTTATGATGAAGTAGTCATTAAAAAATATCATTATCCATCATATGCTGATAGAGATATTTGGTTTTGTGGATATTCAAAAAATTACACCAT
>FR889425.1:31241-41735 GCA_000432895.1 Firmicutes bacterium CAG:449
AGAAAATGAAAAAAACTATTTTGGGCATAACGATCAAAGAAGATTAGTATGTAAAGATATTTTTAAATTATGTATTAATAAATTAGAAATTAAGAATAATCCATTTAATGAGCTTTCTTCTATCAATAAAGTTAATATTGTAAAAAATGTTCCTGGCAATTATTTACCCAATGAATTAATTAGTAAAGAAAATATTGTTCAAGCTTCTTTTAAAAAAGGAGAAGAACCAAAACAAGTTTTACCATTGCCTTATTTTAAAAAAATTGAAAATCCAAATATTATTTTATTTAATAATAAATTAGAAATTAATATTAATTATCCTTTAGAAGATGATGAATTATATCAATATTTATTTGGTAAAAGAATCTTTTTAGTAACTTACGAAGATGAAAACAATTTAAAAACATTTTCGTTTGATACAAATTCATTTTCAATTGATTTATTATCATTAACATGTTCAGTAACGATTGTCGAAACTTTTGAAAATAACACAAAAATAAGTGGAGAGAGTTATTTTCTTCCACTTAATTTACAATATGATTTTAATTTACAACCATCACAATGAGGATTTCTAGATGTACAATAATATCTACCAAAATGAATAAATTGATGATGTAATAATATATAACTATCAGAAGGAAAAGCCCGGCGAAGTTTTTTTTCAACAAGTAAAACATCATCATTTTCTTTAGCAAATCTTAATCTTTTAGCTAAACGTTCAACATGAGTATCAACAGGAAATTCATTTTGATTAAATAATTCACATAATACAACATTAGCAGTCTTGTTTCCCACTCCTGGAAGAGTAAGTAACATCTTTTTATTATCTGGCACTTTTCCATTAAAATTATTAATTAAGCAATAAGCAATTTCTTTAATATTTTTTGCTTTATTATGATATAAGCCAATTTGACGAATACACTTTTCAATTTCTAAAACATCAGCATTAGCTAAATCATTTAAAGTAGGAAATTTATTAAACAAAATAGGTGTAACCTTATTAACTGATTTATCAGTAGTTTGTGCTGATAACACTACAGCAATTAATAATCCATAATCAGTTGAATAATCTAATTCACATTTTGCATTAGGTAAAATTTCATTAAAATATGACATTACATCTAATGCTTTTTTACTCATCATGTCTATTTACCCAATCATAAGAAGCGATGTCCATAGCTTTTTTAATATCTTTTTTAGTTTTTTCACTAACAGTTGAATAGCCTTCTTCTTCTCTATCAACATGAGTAAGATTTTTAATAATTAATTTATCTATTGCATTAATTGATACTTTATTAGATTTCATAATGCATTCATTAATTGAATTTTCAATGACATTAACATTAACTCCTTCATTAAACCAATTAATAACTTTTTCCATTTCTAATCCTGATAAAGATCTTTTCATTTCTTCTTCTAATATTTTTAAAATTCTAGTTAAATTTTCTTCTTGATTTTTAATTGTTTCATCATTAGAATCTTCTAAATATTTTTTTTCAACAAAAGAGATTATTCTTTGATAAGTATTTTCAATTGAAGTAATCAAAATATCACCATCTTGTTGATAACTTAAGAAGGATTTATTCATCAAAGATACAATAATCTCATCAATTTGTTGAGAATTTAAATTCATTTTAAATGCCAACTGATCACCAGAAATAAGAGTTTTTTCATTTTTATTAATTGAATCAATCATTAATAAAACAATTAATTCATTTTCAGTAAGATTAAGTTCTTTGTAATTATTAATTAAAATATTACGATAATCAATATCATTTATCTTTAAAAAATTCATAAATTTCACCTTCTTTTTTATAGTTTGACATTATCTTAAATTTACTTCAAGATATTTTTTATAACCATTTGAAAATTTTGATAAAAAATCTTTCTTATTTCATTTTCATTGAAACCATTTTCTTTTAATAAAGTAGATAATTTTCCAATTTCAGAAGCATTATTTACACAAACAGGATTATCAATTCCATCAAAATCTGTACCTAAACCTACATGATTAAGATATCCTAATTTTTTTAAATGCAAAAAGTGATCAATTAAATTTTCACCAACAAAATTCTTATACAAATTTATTCCAATTAATCCACCATTTTCTACAAGTTTTTTTAGCATTTCATCAGATAAATTTCTTTTAACATTACATATATTTCGACAATTAGAATGACTAGCAATAACTGGTTTAGTTGAACAATTAATAACATCAAAAAAAACTTTATCATTAGCATGTGAAACATCAATAATCATTCCTAAATGATTCATTTTTTTAACTACTTCTTTTCCAAAAGGAGTTAAACCTAATTGATTACAAAGACAATTATCATAATTCCAAGATAAAGTAATCATTCTAATTCCTAATGAATACAAATAATCTAAATTAGATAAATCATTATCTAAAATATCTCCTTCTTCAATAGATAATAAGATTCCTATTTTATTTTCTTTTTTTATTGATAAAAAATCATCATAATTTTTTACTAAAATCAAAGTATTCTGATTTTTTTGATATTCTTTCATAAAAAATTCGTAATACTCTTTAAATTTTTGTTTAATATCATCTTTTTTATTTAAAAAAATTGCTAAACATTGTAATAAATATTCACCTTTATATAATTTTTGAATATCAACATGTAAATCATTATTAAATAAATGTTCATTATTATTAAAACACTTAGTGATGGTATCTGCATGTAAATCGATAACATCCATTTTTCTTTTAATTTGTTTTAAATAAATATAATTTTCTAATTTAAAATATTCTTTTATTTTAATGAAATTATTATATTGTTTCATTTTATTTATTTCTAAAAAAATTAATTGATAAGATATTTTTTTCAACAAATCTAAATTATTAAAAATTGCTTTTTCAGTTTCTTGATCTATTTTAAAATTCAAAGATAAACTAAAGCGAATACATCTTAGCATCCTTAAAGGATCTTCTTTGAATCTAATATTAGGGTCACCAATTGTTTTAATTAATTTATTATTTAAATCATTTATACCATTATGAAAATCATATATTTTATTATTTTTATCCATATATAAAGCATTAATAGTAAAATCTCTTCTTAAACTATCCTCATATAAAGAATTTGTATAAATAATTTTTTGGGGTGTTCTAAATAAATTATCGTATTCTTCTTTTCTTAAAGTAACAATATCAATTATATTGTTATGAAAAGGTATTTTACAAGAACCAAATTTTTCAAAAGAATAATTTCCATCAGGAAAAAACTTCTTAATATCATTTGGCAATGCATCACTAACAAAATCAAAATCATTATTTTCTTTTTTTAATAAAAAATCTCTAACTGCTCCACCAACTAAAAAAAGTGAAAAACCATTTTTTTCAAATAATAAACTTAATTCATTAAAAAGTTCTCTATTCATACTATTCATATTACATTATATTCATTTTTTCTTAAATAATTAGTTGACATTCACATAATTATTTTATATCATTTTAGGTGTTCAGGGCATTTAGCTCAGCTGGGAGAGCATCTGTTTGACGTACAGAAGGTCGGGGGTTCGAGCCCCTCAGTGCCCACCATTTATATTTAATCACTTAGTGTGATTTTTTTTTGCTTTTTTTGCATTTTAAAAGGTCTCTTTCGAGACCTCATAATTTTTTATTAAGCAGGAATTTTTGTTGAACCAACATTAGAAATTGTTGTCTTTAAATGATAGATTTCATTAGCTGACCAGTTGAATGTAATATCAAAAATAATATTATTATCAACATCATTTTGAACATTCATTGTCATTAATAAACCTTCAAATACTGAACAATCTGTATATGGAGCAACAAATGGTTTTTGACTATAGAATCCTTTTAAATCATAGAAAACATTTAATCCTAATATATCAGCAAGGAAATCAGAGCCTGTACTTGCACCACTTAATTTATA
Source organism: Firmicutes bacterium CAG:449 (assembly GCA_000432895.1). Taxonomy (GTDB): domain Bacteria; phylum Bacillota_I; class Bacilli_A; order RFN20; family CAG-449; genus CAG-449. Next base: position 35,162 of record FR889425.1, read on the forward strand.
TTCAAATAAATCACCATTTGATTTAGTGGAAACAGCATTANTGATTTAGTGGAAACAGCATTAAGTCCACTTCTAGCAGTTGTATCATTAATTAATGATGTAACTAAAGTTGCATTAGTAAATGCTTCATCCCAAACACCAGTAGCGCCAGTAGTAACATCTTCAGTTACTGTTTGACCATCTTTATTTGTTTGATGTTTGAATGATTCTCCATCTTTATAATAGTGATCAAATAAACCATCATCAGATGAATTTTGTGCTTTGGTTAATTTTGAATAAACTTCATTTTCAGTTACATATTGCACAAAACTTGTTTCAACAAATGCATCACTAAACCAATAAGCACTTAAATCAGGAGCAGTAGATATTTTTGCATCATTACTATCTGCCCAATAAGCATCAAAACTTACTGTATAATTTTTAGCAGTAGCAACTTTTTGTAAAGCATCATACATTTTTGTTGTATCTAAAGGTGTTGGTTTTTTATTTTGTTCAATATAATTTTCAGCCACTTCTAATGTATAGAACATTTCGTCTGCTAAATAAAGACCATAATCACTACCAACAATTGTTCCAGCTTGATATGTTTTTCCTTGAACAGTTAATGGTTCATCAGTAACTGCATATAAGCAAACAAGTGCTCCAGTATAAACTTGTGTATCATTAGTTAAATCAATCATTTGAATTTCTAATTCACCATGACCACTTACTCCATAATACATACTTGTAAATCTTGACATTGATAAATATCCAAGTCCACTACAATATGCATCAGCAGCAGATGAATCTCCAACTAAATATGTAGATTTGCCACTTGTTTCAGTTTTTAAATCTTCATATGGAACATCAAATTTTGATGCTTCATAGTACATTGGTGATAGTTTTCCTGGTAAAACAGTAAAATTTTTACCTGATACATTATCCATTGTTGCTGAATAAATTTCACCATCATTTGTAATAATAAATCCATCATAAACATCTTTTTCATTTTTGTCTTGTGAATATGAAATATTATATTTTTCTGTGTAGAATCCACCTTTTCCAGTAAAACTCATACTTCCATTATTAGCGACAGCAATATCGCCTTTAAAGAAGTTTTTACCAACTTTTTCACTAAAGTTTTTAAATTGATTTAATGTTTTAGAAATAGCATTAAATTTAATAAAACCAGATTCTGTGCCAGCAGTTATTTCAATATTAACATTTCCTTCTCCTAATATTGTAAGAACATGACCTTCGCAAGAAACAAGATCAGGTGTTTGAATGTTGACAGCATAATCAGTTGTATTACCATCAACAGTTACATATTCGTCTAAGTTAATTTCATCTCCAACAACAGCACTATTAATTTTTTTAATATCAATACCCTTAACTATTATTTCTTCAGTTGAAGAAACATTTTCACCACATCCAACAAGTGGAGCCAAAGTTGCTAAAGAAAGAATCAAAATTTTTGAAATATGTGATTTTTTCATATATATTTTCCTCCTAAGTATATGCTATGTATGCATTGAATATATTAAAGCACTTTTTTTATAAAAATAAAACAAAAAAGAATATTTAATTGAAATAAACTCTCATATTTTTAATATAATTTTTAATATTAAAAAAATAAGGATATTTCACCTTATTTTTTTATATATCAATATTATTTTTTATTATCTTTCGATTTTGGTGACTCTAATTCTTGCTTCTTGTTCGTTAATTGATAAAACATCGAGAATATAATCAACTGTACAACTTTCATCAACAACACAATTTTGATTATTAACAGTTCCACCAGTCATTGTTTTTGCTTTATTCCATAAATTTGTTTTACTTGGCATATAAACTTTAGCAATATTTGATTCATTTTCTAATGAGAATCTTGATAATGATTTAAATAAAGAAGAATTAGAAGCACTATTACCTTTTGAGGTAGTAATATTGTCATTTAAATCAGGATTTGATTCATAAATCATTGTTAAAGCATATGAATTTGCAGTACCAATTCTTTCATATTTAGTTTTGCCTTTAACATAATCAGGGAAGAAGTTTGTATCAGAACCATTTAATTGTCTTCCTGCTTTAGAATTACAAACTCTAAAGTTAGTACTAATTTTTGGATCAGCATAATTTTCTGCTGTTAAACTTGCATCAGTAACAGTTCTTGCATCAATATGAGAAATTCTAATTCCATTATCTGAATAGCCATTAGTATTTTTATAACCATATGTATAATCTTTTTTTGCTAAACCAACAGGTGACATATATTCAACCATAATGTATTCATCAAATGCAGTTCCATTATAATTTGGTGAAGGCAAAATAAAACAATCGCCAGTTGTAGTAGTTGGTCTTAAAGTAATTATAGAACTATCATCAACTACAAGAGGATTTACCCATCCTAAAGTAAATTTAGAAAAAGCCGAATGATCACCTAAGTTATGATCCATCATATCAATTCCACCCATTGGTGACCACTTGTCATTATAATCATAATAATCATACAATCCATATGTATGTCCAGTTTCATGAACAAATGTATGTGCATCATATCCATTATATGCATCATTCATAAAGTTAATACTTGCCCAACCTAAAGTTTTTACATTTGGTCTAGATAAATCTTTACTAGCAGTATTTGAAGTATATGTAACATAAGCCCACCATGTTTGAGTATTATCTTGTGAGTAATTAATTGAATAAACAATCCAAATTAAATCAATAAATCCATCATTATCTTGATCATAATATGATAAAGGCTCAGCATTTTCACCTAAAGAACCATGGCTAGTTTTTGCATATTCAGAAATATACCAGCTTCTAACATATTCAGCTGCTGTAGTACCTAAATTACCGCCTGCTGCTTTTAAAAAGTCGCTAGAAGAACCATTATATTCACACCATGTATTAACTACATCACCTTTAAATTCTGATTTACCAAAACTAGATGTACTATAATAATTTGAAACAGAAGTCCAACCACCAACAGCATCAATTTCCTCTTGTGTTCCAAAAAAAGTGGTTCTAATTCTTTCGATGTTTGATTGAGTTTGAACATTTGTTTTTAAATTTTCATCTTGAAAACCAAAAGGTACAACAAGTACACGTTGATTTTCAATAGGGTCTAAATGAGGATTATTAGCGTTATTAAACAAAGTTTGCATATTTAAATTTTGTTCAACGCCTTTTTCATCAACATAAGTAGTACTTGCTTTTTGGAAATCAGCATTAGTTTTACTATAATTTCCTTGTGAACTAGTAGTATTATTAGATGTACTTACTGAACTAGAATTAGATGAAGTAGATGTATTAGAAGAAACTGTTTCTCCACATGCAGATACTAATCCAATAAGTACTAAACTAAATAAAAAATTAATTTTTCTTTTCATTTGAGTCTCCTTTTTATAAATAAATAAAATATAAAATCATAAAGATTAGGCCTATTATAAAGAAAATAAGTCCTGAAAACAACATAAAACGTGAATTTGTGCGTGGTTTTGATCTTTTTAATTCGCGATATTCAGCATAAGTTCTAGGTAAATTTGTTTCTCTAACATTTTTGTGAAATGTTACATTCCATACTAATTTAACTGAATATGTAATTATGTCAAATGCTCCTTCATTAGATACAAATACAAGAAGATAAAATAAGCACATTAATCCACCGGAAATAGTAAATCCATCTGTTAAGATTATTAAATATTCTTTACTAAAATCACGATTTTGACCATATACCTCTTGTAAAATAACAAGCGAAGTAATAAATGTACAAACCAATAAACAAATTAAAAACCCAATAATATATCCTTTGTCAATTTTCTTTTTTTTCAAAGAATCATTATTTGACATTTTTAACCTCTTTTTTTAATTCAGCTTTATATTTCTTTTCTTCTTCATCATTACAAAAAACAAAATGTCCTTTAGAAATCTCTCTCATTGTTGGCTTATTAATTGAATAATCATGTTCAGCACTAGCATTGTAGACAATTCTTTGACGATTCTTTTCAATATTAGGATCAGGATGAGGAACCGCAGAAAGAAGTGATTTTGTATATGGGTGTAAAGGATGAGCAAACAATTCTTCACTAGTAGCAAGTTCTACTAAATTACCAAAATACATAACAGCTATCCTATCACAGAAGTATTTAACAACTGATAAGTTATGAGCAATAAATAAAATAGTTAATCCAAGATTATTTCTTAAATCATTTAACAAATTAATTACTTGAGCTTGAATAGAAACATCAAGAGCGGAAACTGGTTCATCAGCAATAATTAATTCAGGATTCATAACAATCGCACGAGCAATACCAATTCTTTGTCTTTGTCCACCTGAGAATTCATGTGGATATCTATTTGCATGTTCTGGAAGAAGGCCAACTAATTCAAGCACACGATTAACTTCACTTGTAATATAAGCTTCATCTTTAATTCCTTTAATAACTAATCCTTCAGCAATAATATTTCTAACAGTCATACGTGGATTAAGCGAAGCAATAGGATCTTGGAAAATCATTTGAATTTTAGAAGTAATTGATGCATGTTTTGCTTTATTCATTTCTTCTTTAAATTGCTCTTCAGTTAATTTACCATCACTATATTTTTCACGTACTTTTTTAATTTCAGCTTGAGAAATATCTTTATCACAACATTTATTATCATGTTTAGCCAAAGCAATTTTTTTTCTTTGCTCATTGACAATACGAGTTGCTTTGTCAATTTCTTCATGATCTAGAATATTATATTTATTAACGATTTCATCATATTTATCAACAAAAGGAATCTTTTGTTCATAGACATCGCTTATTTTTCTTTCAATCTCATCATGAACTTTTTTAATTTCAAATTTTTCATTGAATGCATCTTGATATTCTAAATTTAAAGCACTTAATTCAGTGTTTTTATTTAGTTTATTTTTTCTTAACGCTTCTTTTAATCTTAATTTAGTATATTTAATTTCTTTTTCATTCCATCTAGTACCAGCAGCAATTCTAACGCCTTTAAACCAAACATCACCACTTGTAATTTGATAAAGTTTAATAATTGATCTACCAGTTGTTGTTTTTCCACATCCAGATTCACCGACAAGGCCAAAAACCTCACCTTTATATACTTGGAAAGAAACATTATTAACTGCTTTGTTATATTTATATTCACCTTTTCCAAAACGGAAGAATTGTTTTAAATGACGAACATCCAATATAACTTCACCATGTTCATAATCAAATGATTTATTATTTTCTTTAACTTTTTCATTACTAGTTGAATATCCACTGATTTTATTTGTTGTACCAGCAGCATCTTCTTTAGCTAATAATAAAAGAAAATTTTTATATAAAATCATTATTTGTCACCTCCTGATTGATTTAAAATAGAATTTTTCTTTAATTCATATGTAGGCTTATTATCTTTGCAGGCTTTTAAAGAATTAAAGATTCTTTCTTTAACAATTTTTGGAGCGTCAACATCTGGAGCATCTTCATCACATAACCATGTTGCAGCATAATGAGTAGGTGAAATTTTAAAAAATGGTGGTTGCTCTTCATAATCAATTTCTAAAGCATATTTATTTCTTGCTGCAAATGCATCACCTTTAGGAGGTAAAAGCATATTTGGAGGTGTTCCAGGAATTGCATCAAGTTTTTCTTTAGTATTTAAATCAGGCATAGAACCAAGTAAAGCCCAAGTATATGGATGACGTGGATCATAGAAAATATCATAAACTGAACCATATTCAACAATCTTACCAGCATACATAACTGCAATGTCATCAGCCATATTAGCAACAACACCTAAATCATGAGTAATAAAGATAATTGAAAAATTCTTTTCTGCTTTTAATTTATTAATCAATTCAAGAATTTGTGCTTGAATAGTAACATCAAGAGCAGTTGTTGGTTCATCACAAATTAATACTTCCGGATTAGATGATAAAGCAATAGCAATAACTATTCTTTGTCTCATTCCACCAGAAAATTCAAATGGATATTGATAAAATCTTCTTTCTGGATCATTAATACCAACTTCTTTTAAAAGTTCGATAGCTCTATCTTTTGTTTGTTGCTTAGTTAATGTAGTTTTACTTGCAATAATCTTATTAGCGTAATAATCCATAAAACTATCAATCATTTTATCTGCAGTAAATTCATTATTATTTAAAATGTAATTTAAATGCATGTTTAATTTTTCAATTAAATCAAGCATTTCAAGATAATGAGCATGCTTATCAACGATTACTTCTTGATGGCCCGCTCTAACTGAAGCAGGTAAAGCATAAATATCATTTACTTGATATTTTTCAAGTAATGCAGCACGCTCTTGGGTTTGTTTTATTGACTTTTCATAAGAATCTATATAAAAATTCATTGAAGAATTAAATACTTCTACTACATCATCTGCCTCAGTTTGCAAACTAAAGACACATTTTTTTAAAAAGACATTAAACTTTTTTAATTCAACTTTTGCTTTACTTGTTGAAAACTCTTCTTCATTAGCAAAAACATCTTTTTTAAAATTTTCTAAATTATTTAAAGCAATTTTAATTTCTTCTTTTTGATTATTGATAGCAACAGTTAAATTATCACTAAAT
>FR889426.1 GCA_000432895.1 Firmicutes bacterium CAG:449
AATTTCTTCTTTTTTTAATATCTTGATTTTCATATTACTTTTCTTGAACATTAATAATAACTTTCATTGTTTTTTCTCTATTTTCATCAATATATTGATATGCTTTTAAATAGTCTTTAAATTTAAATGTTTTAGAAATTAATGGTTTTAAATGAACTTTATTTTCGTTTACTAAATTAATTGCATCAACATAATCATCATGTCGATACATCATTGTACTTTTAATATCTAATTCATGGTCATTAGCTACCGCAAGATCAACATTAGCCATACTTGCAAAAACTGCGACTAAAATAATTGTACTACCTTTTCTAGCGCATCTAATAGCTTGGTTCATAGAAATATCATTACCCGCACAATCAAAAATAACATCTCCTTTATCTTCACCAAAAGTTTCTATTAACGCACTATTAAAATCTTTTTCTTTAGTATTAATTGCTACATCAACTCCACATTCAAGAGCTTTTTGTAAACGATAATCGCTAATATCAGTAATTAATACTTTTCTTGCTGACATTCCTTTAGCGGTTTGCGCAATTAAATTACCAATTGGGCCAGCTCCAATAACAACAACATCTTTTTCTTTAATATCAATTTGTTTACAAGCATGGACTGCTACTGCTAAAGGTTCAATCATTGCTCCTTCTTCAAAAGACATATTTTCTGGTAATGGAGTTACTTTACTAGCATCAACTGCAAAATATTCTGAAGCTGTACCCGTAGTTTGAAAACCCATCACTTTTAATTCTTCACATAAATTATATTTTCCGTGGCGGCATGGATAACATTTCCCACAATAAACTTGTGGTTCAATGGTAACTTTTTCATTTAATTTTAAATCTTTAACATTCTTTCCTAATTTTACAATTAATCCAGATACTTCATGTCCTTGAGTAACTGGATATTTAGTAAAAGGATGTTTACCATGATAAATGTGAATATCAGATCCACAAATACCAATATTCATAATTTTCACTAATACTTGGTTTTCATTAATAGAAGGAATTTCTACTTCTTTAAAAATAATTTCTCCTGGTTTGGTCATTACTTCTTGTAACATGTTTTTTTCTCCTTAATCTATAATTATTGCTTCATTAATAAGTTTTCTAGTTAATTCAACACTTGTAGATGAACTATCAACTGTAATAAAATCAACATCTTTATTATTTTTTACACAATCAATAAAGTATCTTATTTCTTTTTCATAAGCATTATCGCAAGAAATATTAATACCAATATCGCTTGTTTTATTTTGTTTAGTTAAATCAATTTCTTGATTATTTTTAATTAATTTACCATCTCTACACATTATATATCCATTTTCAAATACTACTAAAAACTCTGCCATAAAAGGAATATCTGCGTTATACCAAGTTCCTTCACAAGTAATTAATGCATCTTCATAGATTAATGAAGATATAATGTAAGTACTATTATTTTTTAAATGACGATAAATACTATTAGTCTTTAAAGGCATACCAAAAACTGATTGAACAAAATCTATATCATGAATTGATAGATCTAAACCTACTCCACCAGAAAGTTTTTCATTTCTCATCCAATCTTGATAACTCCAAGTCGGAATAGAAGAAATTCTTTTGAATTCACCTTTTAAAACTTTACCCAATTTTTTTTCTTCAATTTCTTTTTTTAAAAACACATAAGGCTCCATAAATCTTACTACATGAGCGGTCATAAATTTCTTATTTGTTTTTTTTAGTGTATTTTTTATTCTATCACAATCTTCAACAGTTAAAGTCATTGGTTTTTCGCATAAAACATTAAGTCCTTTATTAAGACATTCAATCACCATATCAGCATGTAAATAACTAGGAGTCACAATATCAATAACATCTAATTTTTCATTATCTAACATCTTAGTTAAATCATCATATAAATGGACTTCACTATCAGTAATCTTATTTTTTAACTCATTAATTCTAATATCACAAATAGAAACTAGTTCCATGTCAGTAATATTTTTATAAGCTAAATAATGTCCATTTCCCATACCACCTAATCCAACTAAACCTACTCTAACTTTATCCATTTATAATATCCTCCAAAAACTTCTTTGCATATAAAATATCTTTTATTTGTTCTTCACCAGTAATTTCTCTTTCAATAGTAATTGCTCCATCATAACCTTTCTCTTTTAATTTTTTTATTAATAAAGGAAAGTTAACTCTACCATCACCAATTCTTTTTTCTTCACCTAAATAATTACCATTAGTTGGATATTCACCATCTTTACCATGAACACCTCTAATATATTCACCAAAAATATCAATTGCATCACATGGATTTCCTTTACCATACAAAAGTAAATTAGCTGGATCTAAATTAATTCCTAAATTACCTGTATTTACTTCTTGAATAGTTCTTTTTAAAGTAATTGGTGTTTCTTGTCCTGTTTCAAAAAGTAAATATTGATTATTGTTTTTATAATATTCAGCAATGTCTTTTATAGTTGCTACTATTTGTTTAAATTCATCTGTTTTGCAATTTTCAGGTAAAAATCCCATATGTGTTACAACATTTTCAATATGAAGTTTTTTAGCGAAATCGGAGCCTTCTTTTAATTCTTTAACTCTTTTTTCTCGATACATAATAGGAACAATTCCCAAAGTATGATATCCATCAAAAAAATTCCATTCTGCTGGTCCAGACCACCCACACCAAAGTGCAGTTATTTCTATATTAGTTTCTTTGATTACTCTATTAATAATATTAACATATTCATCAGTAAATTTACTGTGATCCCAACAACATAATTGGCAAGTTGGAATATCATATTCAACAAGTTTTTTTAAATCTTTTTCTACGTTTTCTGTTAAAAATACCATTGTTCCTATCTTCATAAAGTCTTTTTCCCTTCTTCATATATTTTAAAAATTAATGCATGTGTTTTAAGAGCTTCTTCACCACTTATTTGTAATTTCTCTAAACCTAAACAAGCATTATAAAATTGACTAATTTGCTTAATATGCTGTGCTCCCCAATATTTTTTAGCACCTTCATAATTAATAATTTCTTGATGTTGTTTTACTTCTTCTACTCTACCATCATTATAAGTAATTATAGCGTAATCATAAGACATTTTAACTTTACCTTTTTCACAAATAAAATCAATTTCAATTGGCTCATCATCACCATAATTATTCATACAATAAAAAGTATAAATTGCCCCTTTTTTATAAGTTATATATCCTTCAGCAGTATCTTCAACTTTTAAATAAGGATGATTATGATTTTTAAAAGAACATTTACCCTGATCAAATTCATCATTAATTAAATAATTAACCATATCAATTGAATGGATGGCTTGATCAATAACAACCCCACCACCTTCTTTTTCCCAGGTACCTTTCCAATTAGAAGAAGAATAATATTCTTTATTTCGATTCCAAGTTAAAATACTTTTTGCAAATTTAATTTTGCCAAGTGAACCATCATCAAGTCTTTTCTTCACAAGTTCAGTAGCATCATCATATCGACATTGAAAAATTACTCCATATAAAACATGATTCTCTTTTGCTTTATTAACACATCCAATAGCACTTTGATAGTCTATTGACATTGGTTTTTCACACAAAACATTTACACCTTTTTTAAAAGCATATTCACTTACTTCAACATGTAAATAATGTGGTAAACAAATATGAACAACATCCAAATTTTCTTTTTCAATCATTTCCTTATAATTGCTATAAGGAGTGATATGAAATTTTTTAGCTACTTTATTAACTGCATTTTCATCAATATCACAACAGCATACTAATTCACTTTGCTTTAAAATACTTGCAGGAACTAGATGCATAATTGATATTCTCCCACATCCAATAATTCCAACTCTCAACTTCTTCATATTAACCTCTACTTACTTCTTCATGAGAAAAAGAATTTAAATATTTAATAAGTTCATCCATTTGTTCATAACTCATATGGAAATGTTCACTAATACTTCTAAAAGGCCATTCAGAAATCCATTCAAATTTCTTTTCAAAATCAGTTAAATCTAAATCTATATGATGATCTACAATAAACTTTTTAAACTTTTCATTGTTAAACAAGAATTTTCCAGGTGTATTAAATGAATAATCTTTATCT
>FR889427.1:0-3144 GCA_000432895.1 Firmicutes bacterium CAG:449
TTTTATTTTGATATTCAAGAGGTTTTTCAATGTTTTCTTTTTTGACATAATCATTAACACCATTAGAAATAACACATCCTGGTGTAGTTTTTTTAATATTTTTTTCAAATATTTCTTCAATAAATTTAGTTGGAAAATGAATTTTATCGACATATTGATAAACATATTTATAAATAATTTTATAGACTGCAGTATTAATAAATTTAACATTATTTAATTTGAAATAGCTAGTTAAATTTTCCGCTTGCATATGAAAACTTGCAGTCATTGGAATATCATATTCTTTAGCAATTTTTATTGCATTCATTGATAAGTATAAAGGAATTAAAATATGAACAACATCGCTTCCTTTTATACAATCTCTAATGATATCTTCAACTGGTTTTGCTAAAGTTACTCCCACTTTTTCAATGTATTTATTTAAAGTTTTACCAAAATTCATATTTGGTACTACCCAACAATTTTCTTGACCTTTTTTATTTTGATCAGCACAAAGAATTCTAACTATATGACCTTGTCTTTTTAGATATCTAATAAGATTCATCGCGGCAATTGTGGTGCCATTATTTTCTTCGCCTAAAACATCACAAACTATTGTTACAATCATATTAATCTCCATTTGTTTATATATATCAATTATATAAGAAAAATTATATATATGCGATTGTTTTATTATGAATATGATTTTTTTATAAACTAGGAAATTGTAAATAAAAATATAATCAAATAAAATTAATTATCAATTTGAAGAATTCTTTTAATAGCAAGTTTAATATCATCACTTTGTTTTCTATAAGAAACAATAACTCGATATTCATCATTAGTTATATTATCATCTTTACCAATAACTTCAAATAAAGTGACATTAAAAAATTATCAATTTTTATTGAATTTTAAAAATAATAAATATCATTTAAAAGTAAATAAAGAAGGAAGAATATTATTACATTTTTTTAATGCATATTTCTAAGAATATTTATAATTATGCTTTATATACAATAAGAAAAGATTAGATGATAATGAAGATGCTTTTAAAAATTAAAAAAGGCATTAAAGCCTTTTAAAATTAGGGTTTGTATAATAAATTTTTCCATGTACAATTGTCATATAAACATTAAAATCTTTATCTACAATTGTTAAATCAGCATATTTTCCTTCGTTTATTGAACCAATTAAATGATCTAAATGAAGGTTTCTACTAGGGTTTTTACTTACTAAATCACTTGCTTCTTCTATAGTTAGATTTAATGGCTTTTGAATGTTTTTTAAAGCGTTATTTAATTGTAAGATGGAACCAGCAAGTGTACCATCATGAAGTCTAGCGGTACCATCTTTAACAATAACAGGTAAACCTCCTAAAGTATAGTTACCTTCAGAAAGGTATTTAGCTCTCATAGAATCAGAAATTAATATAATTTTATCTTTTCCTTTGTTTTTAAATAATAATTTTATAGCATCTAAACTGACATGATGTAAATCACAAATTAATTCACAATTAACATTATCATTTAACATTACTTGTCCAACAGTACCTATTTCTCGATGATGAATTCCTCGCATTGCATTATAAGTATGAGTTGAACAAGTTATACCTTCTTCTATACCTTTTTTTAATAAACTAGAAGTACAATCAGTATGACCTATTGAAGCAACAATATTATTGTTAACTAAGTATTCAACCATACCATTTTGGTTTTCTTCATAGGCAAGAGTAACTTCTTTAATATGATTATTTGATGCTTTTAAATACGATGAAAATAAGTCTTTATCGAATTTAACAATATTTTTTTTATCTTGAGCACCTGCATGTAAAGGTGAAATAAATGGTCCTTCTAAATGAATTCCTAATACTTTTGCTCCAGCATTATTATCTAATTCAATATAATCTTTTATAGATGTTAATGCTTTTAAAATACTAGGATTATCCATGGTCATCGTGGTAGCTAAAAAAGATGTCACACCTTCTTGAACTAATGATGAAGCAATAATTTTTATATCTTCAATATTTCCATCCATTGCATCATGGTTATTACATCCATGAATATGCTCATCTATAAAACCTGGTAAAACGATGTATTGATCATCTAAAGTAAGATATTCACCATCTTCTTCTTTAAATGAAATTTTTTCGTTATCAAAAGTAATTGTGGATTTTATTATTCCTTTATTTTCAATATAGATATTACTATTTTTAATTCCTTTAATCATATTTCCCTCTTAATCGATTATCATAATATTAATTATATTATTATTTTTAAAAAAGTCATTTGATAAAAATAATGTTTGATTAATTTCAGTTTCTTCCCCATTAATAAAGCATTTTCTAGATGAATTTCTATTTTCATAAGTTATAGAAAATGGTTTATTTTTGATTAATAAATCAAGTTTCATTTTGTTACTTGGTAATTTAGAAGGGAAAGTAATATTTACTCCATCTAAAGAAGGTTTAATACCAAAAAATGAATGAACTAAAGTTTTTATTAAAACAGTTGCTGAGCCTGTATACCAATCTGACATAGATTCACCATCCATATTCTCTTCGATGTTATACGAATATGAATTTGACATTACAAATGAAGTGGTAGATAAATGGTCATGAGTGATTGGTAAAACTTTTTCTAATTGTGTATAAGCAAAATCTGTTTGATTGATTTTCATTAATGCATCAATTGCAAACATTGTTGCATGTACATATGTAGCACCATTTTCGGCGGTTCCTTTTGGTAGATGAACAATTCTACCTACTCCTTTTACATTTTCTTCAAAATGTGGATTAAAGGTTTTTAAACCATATTTGGAATCTAAACGATGGAAAGCAGAAACTATATCATCTTCAATATGAGGAACTTTTGTATATAATGAAGATAAAATAAAGAAAGCATTTGAGGTTAATGAATCTCTTGAAAGATGATCAACATCATCAAAAGAACCAACAAAATAAGACACTTTGTCTCCCCATCCATGAACAATTTTTCGATTGTTATCTTTTTCAACAATAGCGTGTTTAATAATGCCTTTTTCTAAATTATTTTTGATTTCTTGATATTGATTAATTAATTCTTGATGAGTATTAATATGTGAAAAAATGTCAATCATTTCATTTAAATTTTGATAGAATTGACATGAAGCCATAACGGAAACTCC
>FR889427.1:3189-12938 GCA_000432895.1 Firmicutes bacterium CAG:449
CTACTGGCTCCAAGACCATCTAAAGCATCATTCCAATCACCATAAATAGTTCTTAAACAATTAGTGTATTTATAATCAATTTTGGAAATTAAATAATTCATTAATCTAATCATATGATCTAAAACAGTATCTTCAATTAATGATCTTTTTGCAGAAGCTGGTCCATTAATTTCAAAATATCCACATTTTTCATTTAAGAATTCATAATCATTAGTATAACTTAAATATGTATATATGGTTGAAATTATCCAAACTGCTTGATCAATAAATGGTCTTAAGTCCATTCTTGTTTCATCCACTCCTACTGGAGGAAGAGAATATTGACGAGGTGGATTACCACTTGGATCAATCATATTTAATACTTCTAAAAGTTTCTTTTTTGCATCTTTTGGTCGCCACATTAATAAGGCTTCGAGTTGCTGAATAACATCCCTTACACCTAAAAAGATAGAGCCTGAATTTTTAGTCAATGAACAATATTCAACTTGATAAATAACATTATCTAAGAATTTATTTAATGATTGAGAATTGATTTTATTATCTTTCCAATCAAAAAAATTAAAACTAATCATACCTGATTTATTTTTTCTATTTTGATAGTATTTATTTTTATTTTTAATGTATTCTTCAATATTAAATGGAGGTTTAATTAAATCATTTTTTTGATGTGCAAAAGAAATTATATAATCAACTTTTAGAGTGTTTTCTTTTGTTAAGATAATATCTCCAGCAATTGATGTGTCAGTAAATCTAGTTGATAATCTATTTAAAGAAAACTTTCCTTCTATTAAAGAAGTAGAATTAGCTAAAGAATTATTTTTACCACCAGTGTAATCCATTTTTGAAGTAGTATTATAGACTTTTACATTATCTGAAGAAATATTTCTTGTAACTAAACCATAGTTTTCAATATGAGTCATTCTATCAAGGTCTTCAGGACTTTCAAAATAAAAATTACTATTTTCATAAGTACATTTTTTAAACCATTTTGTTTCATTACATTCTGCACTTTGATATTTAAATAATAAATTTAAATAGCTTGATAAATAAACTTCTTTATTTGATGGATTGCTTAAATATAAAGAACAAATAATTTGTTTATTTTCATTTACAAATAAACGTACTGCAAAGCGTAAAGAATCTATTTCCGTTAAATAATAAACACACTCTTTTGCATATACACAATATCTTTTAACGTTTTCTTCTAAAGCATTTTTACTGACTCCTAATAAGGAAATAGGAATAAATTTATTTTCTTTTTTGATACCACCATAGAAGTTTATATAAGGTTCTTTGCCTTCTAAAGAGGCTAAAATAACATAAAATGTTGATTCATGAGCATAAACATATCCAGAAGAATGAGCCCACATATAAAATCCATCATATCCATAAGGAAATCTAGATTCACCATATAATCGATCAAAACAAACGATTTTATCATCTTTTAAAATATATGTTTTTTCTGGTAAAGAAACAATATCTTTTAAATCTTTGTTTTCAATTCTATGGATTTGTTCAAATAAATTATTTATTACTTTTTCCATATATTACACTCCAACAGTTTCTATTTCAGTTACAAAATCTTTAATAATCTTTACATTTTCTTTAGCATCTTCATAATTCGGCATTTCTACAAAAATTCTAATTACTTTTTCAGTTCCAGAAAAGCGAAGTAATGCCCAACTACCATCTTCAAAATAATATTTATAATTATTATTTAAATGAACTTCATTTTTTAATTTATAAGTAAATTTTGGTTGCTTTTCTTTACAGGTTTTTAAAATATATTCTTTATTTTTATAATCCATCTGATCTTCTAAAATAATGTAATGGAAAGAAGCAAAATCTTTTACTTCTTTAATTATTTTTGAAACTGGTTTATTTAAATTTGAAACCATTTCTAAAAATAAAGCACTTGCAAAAGTGGAATCTTTACCAAAAATATAATTTCTAATGGTAAGACCACCAGAAGATTCTCCACCTATTAAAGCATCATATTTTTTGATTGCTGAAGAAATATTTTTAAATCCAACATCAACTTCATGACATTTATATCCTAATTTTTCAGCAACTTTATCCACAAGATTTGATGTGGCAAGATTTTTAACGATATCTCCTTTTTCTCCTCGATACTTAACTAAATAATAATAAAGAGAAGCTAGTATTTCATTGGCATCAACATAATTTCCATTTTCATCAAGAACACCTAATCTATCGCAATCGGAATCAGTACTTATTGCAAGATCATAATGGTTTTCTTTAACTAAAGAAGCATCTTTAATAAGATTTATTTTAGTTGGATTTGGAACCATTCCTCCAAATAGAGGGTCATGTGTGTTATGGATTATCGTTGGATTTTTAATCCCCATAGTATTTAATAAATGACCTAAAGTTATCGATCCTGTTCCATAAAGAGGATCGATTAATACTTTAATATTTTTATTTTTTATAGGTGTTAAAAATGAGGCAATATTATTTATAAAATCATCGTGTATGTCGATATAACTAATTAAATTATTTCTTATTCCTTCTTGTAAAGGAGAAGTTTTATATTCTTTTAAACTATTAATCTTTTTTTCGATTAGATCAGTTAAAACTTTTTCCGCATCCATGCCTTCTTGTTGAAAGACTTTTACTCCATTATAGAAATAAGGATTATGAGAGGCAGTAATCATAATACCAAAATCAACATTATTTTTTTTGCATGTATACATGATTTCTGGTGTTGTGACTTCACTTTTTGAAATAATAACTTTAATGTTATTAGCTTGTAAAGTTTCACTAATCCAAACGCTTGCATAGTCTGACATAAAACGATAATCATATCCTAGATAGATAGGAGTATGATAATTTCTTTCATGATAAATATCACTAATAGCTTGAGCGATTAGTTTAAGATTTGTCTTATTAAAATCATCCGCGATTATTCCACGAAATCCACCTGTTCCAAATTCTAACATAAATTTAATTCCCTTTTAATTTTCTTTATAGGTGAAAGATTTAATATATAAATGGTAAATTCCTTTTTGGTTTTCACCTGCCCAAATTGGACACCATGCTCCCATCCATACTTTCATTTTTTTAGATGGAATATTTGTTGTAATAGTAGCTTTTAAAATATCATCAATATAATAATTAATTCTATCATAATTATAATCAAATTTATAAGAATGATATTGATTATCGTTGATGTTAAAATCTAATTGATCTTCAATATGAGTTGAATCACTTTCAGATGTATATGAAGAATATATAACATGATTGTTTTCATTATTTTTTCCAAAGAATTCAATATCTATTTCATTATTGATATTGCCATTATCTGCATAAAAGAAAGTCCATAAAGAATAACATATTCCACTTATTCCATCAGCTTTAGCAACCATTTCAAAAGTTCCAGGTCCATAAAAGTCTTTTGATTCTAAAGCTCCACCTACTTTATTTGTTTCATCAATAGTTATTTCTACTATACCATTATTTAGTTTAACATTTTTTGCATCAACACCATTGTTATTTGTTCCCCAAGTTCTAGTAGGTAAATTGAAATCATCAAAGTTATCAAAGTTTCTTAACATTCATGCTGGTTGAATATTTATAATTACCCATTTATGAGTTGCTTTATATAATTGAGTTTCATTTGTATCAACAATTAAAGAATATACTCCTGTTTCAGTAGGTAAAGAACCATAATTTGAATAAAATTTTTCATCTTTTTCATAGTGAGCAGTATAGCTTATTCCTTCAGGAACAATAATTTGTATTTCTCTATTTTCACCGATGGTAAAAGTTGTATCTCCTTCAAATGAAATAGGACATTCTGCTTTTTGATTATTTATAATTCTAAACCATGTTGTAGAAGTTATTTGATTATATTTATCATCTTCATTAATAGTAATTGTGATACCATAATCACCAGGTTCGGTAGGTAAGACATCTGAATTATAACCAGTAGTATCAGAAGTATAAAGAATACTTACATTAGCATCAGTTATTAAATTGTTATCCTCATCAGTAATTGTATATTCAGGAATGCTTCCAATAGATAATTGTTGACCAGGTTCAATATTGATTTTTAAAGTGGTTTTATTTGTATCTTGTTTTTTATAAAGATTGAAGACAATCCAAGCGGTGGTTGATTCATAAATATCATTTTCATTTGTTGTAACTACTAATGCGTAAGTTCCTGTTTCAGTAGGCAAAGAACCATAATTAGAATAGAATTTTTCGTTTTTTTCATAATGAGCTGTATAACTTACTCCTTCAGGAACTGTGAATTTAATTTCTTCATCACCAATAAATAATTCTGTCTTTTCTTCAAAAGTAATTGGACATTGTTTTTTAGTGTCATTACTTAGAATTCTAAACCATGTTGTGATGGTTGCTTGATTGTATTTATCGTCTTTGTTTACTGTAATTGTAATACCATAATCACCAGGTTCAGTAGGTAAGACATTGGAATTATAACCAGTAGTATCAGAAGTGTATAGAATATTTACATTAGCATCAGTTATTACATTATTATCCTCATCAGTAATTGTATAAGTTGGAACGGTTCCTATTTTTAGTTTTTGTCCAGGTTCAATATTAATATTTGGGGTAATTTTATTTGCTTCATCTTTTTTTACAATACTAAATTCTTTATATGCTTTTGTTAATCTTGTATTTTCAGTTGCCTCAACTGTTACTGAAAGAATATATTTTCCAATTTCAATTGGAGCATCAAAACCAATTGATTCATTAGTTACTGGATCAAGATATTCTACAGAACTTTCTAAATCATTTTCTACTACATAAGTTGGGGAATGTTGTTTTCCATCATAATAGAAAACTGTTTCTTCTGAAAAAGTGATAACAGCATTTGGTTTATTATCGACAATTGAAAATGTAAACCATTTAGTAGTTGGCTTATATTGATTATTTCCTTCTGTCTTTATTACTAAAGCATAACATCCAATTTCTTTAGGTGCGTTTTCAATTGTTGAATAAAAGACTTCATTTTGCTCATATTGAGCTTTATATTGAACACCTTCAGGAATAGTAAACTTAATTTCTTTACTAGTTCCATCGTAAGTGTATTCTCTTTCACCAATAAAAGAAATTGGACATTCACTTCTAGTGTCTTCATTTACTGTAATAGTAAAAGTAGTTTGCTTATTTTGATAAGAAATTGTGATAGTTTTTTCTCCTGCAGTGGACATATCAATATTTCCAACCATTGAAGAAGTAACATCGATAGTTTCTTGTTGTTCATCTTGATAAGTAATTAATAATTTTGCACCACTTATATCAAATTCTTCATTAACGTAATAAATTAATTTTGTAGGTAGTGAAACTAAAGAAATATTACTAACTTCTTTTTGGGTTAATGAAGTAGAAATATGATTTTGATCACAAGCACTAACTTGTGAAAATAATAATAAACTAGAAATGATTAATAATTTTTGTTTTTTCATTTTGTTCTCCTCAATGATTCTTGATTATCTTTATCAAATAAATGAATTTTATCTAATTTAAATTGAATAAATGTTTTACTTCCATTAGTAAAGTTAACTCTTTCTGGTGTTTTAATTGTTAGATTGATATTCGTATTTTCAAATTTTGCATGAAGAAGAACTTCGCTACCTAACATTTCCACTAGATTAATAATTACTGGAAGACCATCATTTGCTAAAATGATATCTTCACTTCTAATACCAACAGTTACTTCTTTTTCTTGATCAAAGCCATCTAATAAATATTTGTCTTTATTAACATTAAAGATGATATTATCATTAATTTTTAATTCTAATTGGTCTTTACAAATTCCTTTAGCGGAAAAAATATTCATTTGTGGTGTACCAATAAAACAAGCCACAAATTGATTACGAGGATGATCGTATATTTCAATAGGTGTGTCAATTTGTTGAACAACACCTTTATTCATAACCACGATTCTTGTTCCCATTGTCATGGCTTCGACTTGATCGTGGGTAACATAAATAAAAGTCTTTTTTAATTTTTCGAATAAATTAATGATTTCAACACGCATTACACCTCTTAATTTAGCATCAAGATTTGATAAAGGTTCATCTAAAAGATAAGCATTTGCTTCACGGATGACCGCTCTTCCTAAGGCAACACGTTGTCTTTGACCACCTGATAAAGCTTTTGGTTTTCGATCAAGGAGTTCTTCAATATCTAACATTTTTGCAACTTCATGAACTTTTTGTTCAATAATTTCTTTTTTGACATGTCTTAATTTTAAGCCGAAAGAAATATTATCTTTAACAGTTAAATAAGGATATAAAGCATAGTTTTGAAAGACCATTGCTAAATCCCGATCTTTTGGCTCGACATCATTCATGTATTGATCATTTATATATAATTCACCAGAAGTAATTTCTTCTAGTCCTGCAATCATTCTAAGTGTAGTGGATTTACCGCATCCAGAAGGACCAACAAAGACAATAAATTCTCCTTCTTCAATTCTTATAGAAAAATTGTCTACAGCTTTAACATTTCCTTTATAAACTTTGCTTACATTTTTTAATTCTATTGTTGCCATATTGTTACCTTTCATTTGCCATTATTGGTTGACATATTTCACTTCTTTCAGATAATAAATCATTTACTGCTTTATAAATTCCTCCAATAATATCTGAATTTTCGCTTAAAAGGGAATAATTGATTTCAGCAGGTTTATAAGCTTTATTAACTTCTTCAGTAATTAATTTTAAATAATTTTCACCAAAGAATGTGACTCTTCCGGTGATAATTATTTTTGATAAATTTAAGAATTCTTGGATGTCTTTTAATAGTTTTCCTAAGATTCTTCCACTTTGATTACAAGTTTCAAATATTAGTTTATCTTGATGGTATTTTGTAATTAATTCATTCGTGGAATCTAATTTTAATTTTTCTCTTAACGCTCTTAAAGAAACTATTTCATCTAGATATTCATTATTAATTCTAAATAAGCCAATTTCACCAGCATATCCATCTTCACCACGATATAATTTTCCATTTAAGATAAATGATGAGCCAATTCCTTCATCAATATGAAGTAATAAAGCGTTTTTATCATTTTGTAATTGACCTTTAGCTCTTTCTCCATATGATTTTAAAACAATATCATTCATTATTTTTACTTCACAATTGAAATATCTTTTAAACAAAGAAAGTATATTATTTTCTCCTTCAAATAAACTATTATCGAATTGTTTTGATAATTGGAGTTGACCATTTTTATCGTTTACTCTTCCTGGAATCGATATAATGATTGATTTTAAAGGTATATCTTTAAATTTTTCTTCAATAATGCTTTTTGTTTTAAGAATCATTTCATAAATTGTTACAAGATTATATTGATTGAATTCTTTTTGAACATCTTCTAAAATTTCTTCTTTTATGTTAGATAAAACAATTCGTGCTTTTTTATCAGATAGAGATATCACACAAATTAATCCATAATCTTCATTTAAGGTGTAATAAACTTGTTTTCTACCCACATTTGTTTTTGATTCTATTTTAGAAATTTTAATAATATTTTTTTCTAATAAATCTTTGATAATTGAAGAAACTGAGGCGTTTGATAAGTTTAATTCTTGTCCAATTAAAGTGCCTGACATTTCTTTTTCTCTGAGTTTTGTTAATACTAGTTTATTATTATATACTCGTGCATAAGTTTGATTAATACCATTTTTTTCGTTCATTTTATTCTCCCCGTTAATATTGATTTGGAATCAAAGTAGGTAATTCACCTAATGATAATTTCCAATATTTTGATAAAAAAGTTTTTGAATAGTCAAATGATTTCATTTCTTCACCTGATGAGAAAAGTATGTTAGAATTTGAAACAACACCATTTCCTACAAATGTTTTTAGTCCTGGGCATGTTCGTCCATAACAATTTTCAATTTCACCTTCATTATTTCCTACAAAGGCTCCAAATTGTTTATCGCATTTAATATTTCCATAGGCATAAGAGGTTTTTATTGTTCCAAAGTTGCTTCCCACTAAGCCACCTACATAACGATATGAATCACCACCTGAATATGCTGAAACAAAGACATTAGTGTAACAATTTTCAATTAATCCTGAATTACTACCGACTAGTCCTCCTGAATATGAAGAAACATTGACATTTCCTGTTACTCCTAAATTTCTTATTATAGAACTTGATGTAGTGTAACCAAATAATCCAAAATTAAATGATAATTCATCTTTCCTTTTAGCTTTTAAATTTTTTATTACATGACCATTTCCATCATATGTACCTCTAAAAGCATCTTTAGTAGCTTGAGTTTGATCTAATACATCGTGATAGATACCAATTGGAATCCAACCTAATTCTTGATTTGATAAATAATCAGCTAAATCTAAATCTTTTGTTTGAATATAATAGCCATTTAAATCATTATTTATTGAAAGTAAATCTTCAACTGTTTCAATATATTTTGTAGCGAGATTTAATTGTATTTCTATTGCATTTCTTTTGGTTATTATTTTGAAAATGTGTTCTCCTGCATTTAAAGAATTAATATAAGTAGAATTTAATGTTAATTTTTTTTCGTTAACATTATAAGAATAATATTGTTTATCAATCACTCTATTGTTTGATGTTGTTAATGAAATAATATCATCATTTTCAATACTTGGATAAGAAGAAAAATCTAGATAGTAATTATTATTTTCAGTGGTATTAATTCTATTGATTTGAACTTTGTTTTTTACTTTGATTGTATTTTTTGTTACTGTATAGAAAGTATGTTCTTGAATGTTATTTGTTCCGGATTTAGCTTGAACAATGAAAGGAGTATTATCTTCAACAACTGATGTATAAGTAACTTTTCCACTTGATTTATCAATAGAAATTCCTTTGACATTTTCTTTTAATGTATAAGAAATTCCATAATTATTTGAATCAGTTGCTTTAATCATTTCTCCATTTACAATGTAATCAATATCATTTATAAAATTAATTGAAGAAGATAAATAATCATAGTATAAAGTTAAGACAATTTCTTTTGAAACAAGATTATTACTTTTTGCAATAGCAAGTACTTGGCTATAATTTGGAATATTAGTATCAAAATGAATAATTCCATCTTTTGATAATTCGACGCCTTCAGGAATATTTCCAATTAACTTATAAGTAATGTTTGAAATGTTTTGTTCAACTTTAATTGATTCACCATTTTTAAGTAAATATTCATTTTCTTTAAATGATAAATATGTTTGATTATTTGAACATGAAAAGAGTAATGGTAATAAAAATAATATATATTTTTTCATCCTTTTAATCCTCCTGCGACAGTATTAGAAATAATTTTCTTTTGGAAACATGCATATAAAATTAAAACAGGAAGAATAGAAATTATCATTGCAGCAAATATTAATGGGTATTGTCCACTGGATTCAAGTTCACTTTGAATTGCTTGAAGACCAACTGCAAGAGTTTTATGTGAATTCATAAATAAGAATGGTGTGGAGTAATCATTCCATAATGTGATGGCTTGAAGAATACAACATGAAATAATTGGACCTTTACATAGTGGAATCATTACTTTAAAGAAAACTTGGAAATGGCCCGCTCCATCCATTTGAGCAGCTTCTGCATAACTCCAAGAAATTCCTTCAAATGAAGAGTATAAAAGAATAAAATTAAAACCGAATGCTCCTGAATATAAATATAAAACACCAAGTAAAGAATCGTCTAAATGTAAAAATTCCATGAAACGAACTTGTGAAGGTAAGGTTCCAACAATTGG
>FR889427.1:12959-13169 GCA_000432895.1 Firmicutes bacterium CAG:449
CAACCATTGAGAAAATGGCTAAAGCGTAAATAACTTCTCTTCCTTTAAATTTATATTTAGCAAGGACATAAGCTGCACATGCGGAAAAGAATACATTTATAATTGTTCCAAGAACAGTGACGACAACTGAATAAAAAAGCATTGATAATAAATTTTCGCCATTTAAATTTGTTTTTAGAATAGTTATATAATTTGTAAAATCCCATTCTT
>FR889427.1:13205-16609 GCA_000432895.1 Firmicutes bacterium CAG:449
TTTAAAACTAATTATTGATTGCCATTCAGATACTTTTCTAAATGAATTTATTAACATCCAAATAAATGGAAATAATAATGAAAGTGAATATAGCGCGAAAATAGCAAAAGCAATAATGACACCAACTTGAGTAAAGGTAATTTTTTTATGATGTTTAAGAGTTTTTTCCATTTTGTTACCTCCTAGCAATCAACATCTGAATATTTTTTTGATAACAATTTTCTTGTTAACAAAATTAATGGAGCAAAGATAAATGAGAAGAATAAACCTAAAGCAGAATAATATGGATATTGATTTTTTCCTTGGTTTACTCCTGCAAAAATCGTTCCCGCTATGGTTTCAGTTGAATTTAATTCAAATAAAACAGGTTGTAAGTATAATGTTAAGATTGATGTCATACCTAAAACTATTAAAGTAACAATTGTAGGCCAAATCATTGGAATCATAATTTTTGTGAATTCTTTAAAAGATCCTGCCCCATCCATTTGTGCAGATTCAAATAGTTCCTTAGGAATTCTTCCAATGGCTCCAGATAAAAGTAAAACATTATATCCTAATCCAGCCCATACACAATAACATAAGACAATTAAAGTAGTTGATGGCCATTGGGTATCATTTATTTTAACTCCCATGCTATCAAATAAGTGGTATATTAATCCTGCTGAAGAATCAAGTTGCATTCTAAAAGCGTAAACTAAAGCAACTACAGAAATAATATTTGGTAAAAAGAAAATGAATCTAAATACATTAGCTAATGGCATCTTTTTTGATAAAAAATAAGATGAAATTAAAGCAAGTGGTAAACTAATAAAAATAGAGACTAATGCATATGAAAGTGAATTTATTAATATTAATAGAACATTAGGTATCTTATTTCCCCAAATGGTTAATGTTGAACCAGGACTATTAAAGATTTGTGCAAAATTACTTAAGCCAGCAAAAGATACATCTCCTTCAAAAGAAATTCTTTGGAAAGCTAAAACTATAGAGTTAATATTAACAAATGTCCATGTGACAATAAATTGCAGTAATGGATAAAAAAGCATTACGGAAATAAAAATTAATTCTTTTTTTCTTCTTTTTGTAATTTTTTTCATGTTACCTCCTTATTTAATCATTGAAATATTATCAATATAAAATGATGAGCCATTTTCTGTATCAATTAAGATTCTTATTGATTTTGTGCCTTCTGGAATAGTTATTTGTTTTTCGAAATGTTCAAAGGAAGTATTGTTAATTGAAAAAACATCTTGTGATATTTTATCAATGGTTGAATTTCCTAAATATGAAAGAGTGACATTTCCTTTACCTTTACCTTCAAAAGAAAAGTTGTATTTAAAAGAAGAATATACTGAATCAATATCTTGTTGGATAATTCCACCATCTTTAATAAATCCACATTTAGAGTCTTCAAATCCTTCATTGGTCGAAATGTTAGAAATTAAATCAGTATCTTGATTTTCATCAATATATTTTGAAAAAGTCCAACCTTTATTTTCTTTATCACTATTATAATATTCAAAAGTTCCATTAGAGATTAAATTAGATACTAATAAACTTTCTGATTGATTTGGAAATTTATCTAATGTAGCTACTTCACTGATACTTGGAGTAAATGGTGTATAGGGTTGATCTAAAAATGGAATATATTTAACATAGTCAACTTCCATAATATCTTTTTCAAAATTAGCGGTCCCTACAAAGGTGGTCGACACTGGGAACCATACTCCTAACCATAATTTTGATTCAAGATTAGGAACAAATGAATCGCTTATTGCACAAATTTTATTATCAACATAGTACACGATTAATTCTGGATCAGTATACCAATCAAAGCCAAATGTATGAAAAGAACCATCATTTAAATAAACATTTTCATCAAAAATATTTTTTAAAGGGGTATCTTGAGATTGTTTTTTTGTTTCTGTTTGATAATTTGTATTTAAAATATTTTCAAAGGTAGGAATACCTGTTTGACTTCCACCTGGTAATTCAATATCAATTTCATGGTTTTTATTTTCTAATTCATCAGTAAATTGATATGCAAATGTCCAAAAAGCAGTACATGCTCCTTGACGAGGTAAAGGTTTCATTTTCACTTCATATCTTCCAGGCTTAGCACTGAATTTAGATATTAATGCTGCTCCAGTATAACGACCATCTTTAACATCACCAACACCTTTTATATCACCATCAGAATAATATTTTCCATTTCCTTGTAAGAAAAGAATTCCATCATCTGTATAATGAACGTTTTCAGGAACACATCCTCCATTACCATTTCCCCAAGCATGGTTTGCAATATCCCAATATGAAGAGTTAACTCCATTAGAAAAATCGTCAAATATTGCATTATCGTAATCTAGTTTAATTCCTTCTAAAATATTAACATCTTCTTTTACTTCTATTTTTATTTCACTTGTTGCTCCATTTGAACAAGAAATTAAAAATAATGATATTAAAGGTAAAAAAAACTTTTTTTTCATAAACTAAGCCCTCTATATATACTTTTATTATATCAACGAATGTGGTAAATGCAATAATTTTTTAACTTTGTGAAAAAATGTGGTGTAAGCGCTTAAATTTTTGATTAATTCAATTGACAAGACATATATTAACAATTAAAATGAATTCGTAGATTTAACTTTTTTAGTTAATTCACTTTGTTAAAATATGGAGGTTTATCGATGAAAAAAGCAAATTTGTTATTATTGATTTCAGCTAGTATGCTTGGTTTTTTAACTTCATGTGGAGAAAATAATAATGATAATACTTTAAATATTATTTGTTTAAGTGCTAGTTATGGTGAAGAATGGATTAATTCTTTAAAAGAAAAATTTGAAAATGCTAATCAAGGTGTAACAATAAATTTAAAAACATCATATGATGCTAATCAATTAATTGAATCACATTTAAGTTCTAAGAAAAATACGGATGATTTATATATTTCTGTTGGTACAACTTGGAAAACAAATGCGGCACAAGGTTATTTTGAAGAATTAGATTCTTTACTTGAAGAAGAAGTTGATGGTGGAAGTTTAAAAAATAAAGTATCAGATGAATATCAAGGTTCTTTGTATTTTACAAGAAGTGATGGAACTCAACATTGCTATAGATTACCTTGGACATCAGGTATTGGTGGTATTTATTATAATAGTGCAATGTTTGAAAAATATGGTTGGAGTGCATGGCTAAAAAAAACTTATTCAACTAATAAAACTGGTGTACCTGAAACTTTTACTGAATTAAAAGCTTTATGTGAAAAAATTAATAATGATCGTATTGCAGTACCTGGTGATCGTACAAAGGCTATTAAACCTTTTGTGTATACTGGTGCTAATAATGACTATTTTGATTATTTAACTTTATCTTGGTGGGGCCAACTTGCAGGTAAAGAGGCTATT
>FR889427.1:16646-25879 GCA_000432895.1 Firmicutes bacterium CAG:449
TAGTGTTGATAATTATGATACAAGCAAAAATCAAACTTATGCTGCTTTAAAAGAAGCAACATCTTACTGGAATGATATTTTTGGTAATAGTGATAATGTTGTAGAAGGTTGTGAATCTAAAACAGCTTCTAATGCTCAAAAAGAATTTATTAATGGCATGGCGGCTATGATTGTTGATGGAGACTGGTTATATAATGATTATATAGCTGGTTATGAAAAAAGTGATTCATTTAAATTGAAATTGATGAAAACACCAATTATTGAAAATGCCCAATATCCAAATACAAGTTATGTTATTGGTGAAGATCAATATATTGCCATCCCTAAAACCTCTTCTCATAAAGAATTAGCTAAATCATTTATTAAATTAATGGTTTCTGATGAAGGATGTAATACTTTCTTAGAACAAGCACATGGCTTTTTAGCTTATAAATGTAATTATTCCTCTTCAGGCTTATCTGATGAATATATTTCTTCAGCAATTGAAGTAAGAAACTCTTATACATCGACTTTTACAAATTTTTCTAATAATAGAAAATATTTATGTAATTATATTGATGTTTGGTGTACTGCTGCATTAAGACCATATTCATCATTACTTAATAAATCACGAACAATTGATCAAGCATTTTCTGATATTGCTTCAACAGCAAGACAAGGTTGGGAATATTGGACAAATAGTTCAAAATAGGAGTTTTATGAAAATTATTGTATGTAAAAATCAAGAAGAAATTGCTTCTTTAGTCTCAGATAGAATTATTGATTTAGTAAAAAGTAAACCTAATTGTATTTTAGGCTTAGCTACTGGTTCTAGCCCAGTTGAAACATATAAAGATGTTATTATTAAAGGCAAGAATGTTGATTTTTCTAATGTCAAATCTTTTAATCTTGATGAATATTGTAATAATAAAGATTTTTCTCAATCATATCGTTATTTTATGAATCATAATTTATTTGATGGCATTAATATAAAAAAAGAAAATACTTTTTTTCCAAATGAAAATAATCCATCGCAATATGATATAGATATTGAAAAATCGGGTGGAATCGATTTACAAATTTTAGGAATAGGAGCAAATGGTCATATTGGTTTTAATGAACCTAATACTCCTTTTAATTCAATTACTCATATTACGAAATTAACAGAAAAAACAATTAAAGATAATTCTCGCTTTTTTAAAAATATTGAAGATGTTCCTACTAGTGCAGTTTCAATGGGGATAAAAACAATTTTGAAAGCAAAAGAAATAATTTTAATTGCTATTGGTGAAAATAAAGCAGAAGCAATAAAAAAATCTTTAGAGGAGATTAATATTAATTGCCCTGCAAGTTCTCTTCTTCAACATAATAATGTTACATTTTATTTAGATGAAGCGGCAGCTTCTTTAATAAAAGTTAATGCATAAATGGTACAATGTTAGTACCATTTTTTATTTTATTAATAAAGTAAAAATATATTCTGCTGTAAGCGCTTATAAAAGTGATAAATGGCTTTATAAAGCGCTTACATTATTTTTTTACTTTGTGAAAAAAATGTTGCAAATCTTTGACGCATTGTTATAATGAAATTAGAAAGGGATTATTTTAGAGTTTTTAAGATATGAAAAAAGAATATAATGAACCTTGTTTAAATGAGGAAATAATTGAACTAAATGATCAAATTTTTACATCAGGAGTCAATAAAGATGATGGAAATCATTCTATGAACCAAGGAGATTTAATATTATGAAAAAACTTCTTGTTTTAGGATGTGGATTGTTTTTATTATCCATATGCACTTTTAATAATAATTTAAATGATAATGAATTGATTTTTTCTACAATTGAAGAAAATTCAAAAGAGGGAGTAACTCTTAGAAAAGCTAAATCTAATGAAAATGTAGAAGTTAGAAAAACTTATGTACAAGATGGGCAAAATGAAACTCATAGAATGCTAAGATTTGCTACACCAGTAAGTGGGGATTTTTCTTCTATTAAATATCATGTTTCTATTGAAGGATATGATGATGTAAGTAAAGATGTTAGTGTTGTTTATAAAGGTATCGAATCAAATGGAACTGTTTCATATTATGATGGAACAGATATTGTTAATGAAAAAACTGAATTAACATCATCTTGGTATTGGGCATGCTTTACTATTGAATTTTCAACTTATAAATTTGTTGATGCTAATATTTCTGCTTATATTACTGTTAATGAATCAATAAATTCAGAAGCTAAAGAAAATGTTACTTTGAATAATCAAATTTCTTCTGAAAAAGTTGATATTAATGCAAATTTAATTGGTAAATGGAAAAACAATAATAATAATGTAGAAATCGGTAATAATTATTTAATTATTAATGATTATAAACTTAATTATATTGATTTTTTAAATGATTTTTATGTTTTCTATAATGGAGTTAATTACTTAAAAGTTAAATTAGATAATAATAATTTAATTGTTAATGGGAAATTAGATGTTGATGATATTAATTTATCTTTAGAAAAAGTTAATTTGATTAAATGCCCTGTCACTTTTGAAGAAAAAACTGAATTAACTGTTGGTGATGAAGAAATTAAATTTACGGTTCCTGAAGGAGTGAAGTATACAGCCTATTATGAACAAAATGAAAAGAAAATATGTGATTATGGTACTTTACCTACAAAAGCAGGATATTATTCATTAGTAGTTGATACTGTTGAAAATGATATCTATGAAGCTACACATGTTTGGAAAACATTTAAGTTGAATGAAAAACCATCTGCTGAAAAAGAAACATTAGAAATTAACTTTGATTTTGAAGCTGGAACAAAGTTTGCTTTAGGTATTGCACCTTCTTTTAAAATAAAAAATAGCGAAGGAAATGTTGTTGAGGATGCTAATGTAAGTATTCTTTATACTTCTGAAGGTGGATATAGTTCTAGTGAACTTCCTGTTGAACCTGGAGATTATGGTATAACTGTTACTATTAATGAAAATGATAAATATAATAAAGTAAGTAAAAATGTTTGATTTACTGTTGAAAATAGAATTGAGACGAGAGTTACAAGCCAATATAATAACATTTATAGTGGAGAATTAAATAATATTATTGATGGAAATAAATCTACATTCTGTTGATTTGGTGGCAGTTTTGAAGTTGGTCAATATATCCAATTAGATTATTCTTATAAAAAAGAATTAAATAGACTTGCATTTACTTTTGATACAAATGATTATTTTAAATTTAAAATTCAATATTTAAATAATGGAGAATATGTTGATTGCTCTAGTGAAATTGATGGAGCAACTGGATTAGTTAGTTTTAATTCAACAGTTGAAACTACATCTATTAGATTTGTTTGTACTGATACTAGAGGTGGTTGTTGGATTAAAATTTATGAAATGGATTTATTTTTTGCTCCAGATGTAACTAATAATGGTTTTACTTTAGTTCCTGGTAGTGATTTAAATAGCCTTTCAGATGGTTCTTTAGATACTTATACTTGGTTTGATTGGCATTATACATCTAATAATAATATTGTGTTAGATTATGGAAAAGTTCATGAAGTCAAAACAATTACATTTTTAAGTGGTTGCAGTGCACATGAAGGTGATGTAGCAGGTACAATGAAATTCTCTTATTCTGAAGATGGAGAAACTTACATAGATATTGAAGGTGTTTATGAAGGAATAAATATTTTAGTTAAATTAGATACACCAGTTAACGCTAGATATATTAAAGCCACTCCAATTCTTGAAGGAGAATCTCCATCAGGTATTACAATTAGAGAATTTGGTATTAATTTAAGCAAATTTAATGTTAGTGTAACTTTTGGAGATGATGTAGCATTTACTTATGATGGTGAAGCGCATTCACCTTCCTATTCAGTTCCTTATGGAGTAAGTTATAGTAAACATTATAATAGTGATGATGCAAAATTATATAACCAAACTGAGGCAAAAGATGTTGGGTATTGGGCAATAGTAATTGTTCCAGAAGAAAGTGAAATATATAACTTTGTTGGACCATTACATAGAGTTTTCCATATTGATGCTACTGTTGCTGAATAATTGATTTTAAACATCACTTCTTTTTGAAGTGATGTTTTTTTTGAGGAGTTTTATGAAAAAAAGAAGTTTGTTACTATTATTAACCTTACTTGTAGGATGTGGAGAAAATGCTTCAAGTATTTCTTCTGAAAGTAGCAGTAGTTCATCTACAAGTGAAACTAAATTAACAGAAACACAAATTTATGATTTTAATGATGAATTAAAACAAGATGAATTTCCTTTATTTAATTTTAAAGAAAAAAATTTTAAAGAATATAATGGTAGTTTAACACCAACTGATAGCAGTTTATTAACTTTTACTTTGAGTGAAGATAAAACATATTATATAGTTTCAGATCAAGAGCATAAGCTAAATGTTAATAATTTAGTAATCCCAAGTAGTTATAATTCTTTACCTGTTCAAGAAATTGCTGATGAAGGATTTGCTTATAAAACTTGGTTAAATAGTGTTGTTATTCCTTCTTCGATTAAAAAAATTGGAGCGGGTGCTTTTAATTCTTCTGCATTAAAAAATGTTTATTATGATGCAATTGAAATTGAGGAATTAAATGCTAAAAACTGGGTTTTTTTTAAAGGTAATGCTGAACAAAGTATTGATATTTATTTTGGTAAAAATGTAAAGAAAATTCCTAATCGTTTATTTTTTCCTTTAGCAACAAATTCTAATGAAACTTGTAATGTTAAAAATATTTATTTTTCAAAAGATTGCAAAATAGAAAGTATAGGAGATTATGCTTTTTATAAATTAAGCAATGTTAAAGAAGTTTCATTACCAAATAGTATTAAAAGTATTGGTAAATATGCTTTTTATGAAAGTGGTATTAGTGAAATTGATTTATCTAATATAGAAAATATAGGAGATTATGCTTTTTCTTTTGCAAGTCTTGAACATGTTAAATTAAATAACTTAATTTCTTTAGGTGAAGGTGCATTTAGTTATTCGAAATTAAAAGAAATTGATTTATCTAATACTAAATTAACAAATATTACAAATTTTGCTTTTAAAAAATGTCGTTATTTAGAGAATATTTTATTTAATGATAGAATTGAAAGTATTAATGAAGAAAGTTTTTCTTATTGTTCTTCTTTAAAACAATTTATTTCACCAAAAAGTTTGAAAAATATTGGCTTGAAAGCCTTTTATAATAATACTTCTTTGAAAGATGTTAGATTAAATGCAATCAATATTGATAATTATGCTTTTTATAACGCTTGTAAATTAGAAAAATTATATATTGAATCAGATATTGATGATTTTTCTTTAGGAAATTATGTCTTTGTTAATGCTGGAAAAGATAGTTTATTGCAAGTTGCATTCTTAGAAGGTGTTACAAAAATAGCAAATAATTTTATGTTTAGTAATGCTAATTGTGAAGAAAATCCTTGTATTAATGAATTGGTTTTACCTTCTTCTTTAAATGAAGTTGGAAAAGGAGCTTTCTTTGATTTAACAATTAATTCTATTTGGTATTTATCAAATAATAGTAATTATCAAAAAGTTATAATTAATGAGCAAAATGATGTTTTAAAAGATGTTAAATTTGCTCTTGAAATGAGGTAAGATTTATGAATAAATTTAAGTCATTGTTATTTACAGGTTTAGGATTATTGTCATCATTTTCAACAGTTAATAAAGTAAATGCAGATGATACTTATGAAATTTATCCAACTGTTCAAAATATTTCATATAAAAATTATAATTTGGAATTATCTAATTATTGTAATGTTGTTTATGAAGGAAATATCGATGAATATACTAAACAAAAAGCTATCGAAGTTTTCTCTAGTAAAAATATTAAAGTTAGTTTTACAAATGAAATTGATAATAGCAAAAATAATTTATTACTAGGAATTAATCATAGTAATGGAGTTGTTAACAATTATGTAAAGGCTAATATTAATTATCTTGATAGTATGATTGATGCTTATTATTTAGGTATTGATCAAAAAAATATTACTATTTTAGGTAAGAATAGCGATAGTGTTTTTTATGGGTTATCAACATTAGATTTAATTTTTAAACAAACTGATAATGTTATACGTGGATTAGAAATTAAAGATTATGCTTCATCTTATTATCGAGGTTTTATTGAAGGATATTATGGAATTCCTTGGACTAGTGAAGAAAGAAAAGAATTGATGAGATTTGGTTCTAAATTTAAATCAAATATTTATATTTATGCACCTAAAGATGATGCTTATCATGCTTCAAGTTGGAGACAATTATATTCAGAAAATGATTTGGAAATTTTAAAAGAACAAATTGAAGTTGGTTTACAAACTAAAACAAGATTAGCTTGGGCAATTCATCCTTTTATGTCAAATAAAATTACAGAAGATAATTATGAAAGTAGTTTAATTACAATTAAAAATAAATTTAATCAATTATATGAAGCAGGAGTAAGACAATTTGTTGTTTCTGCAGATGATGTTGAAGTTAGTTCGGGACTTTTAGAAGATGGATCTTTACATCGTAATTTATTAAATGATTTAGCAACGTTTTTAAAAAATAAAAAAGATTGTAATGAATTGATTTTTGTTCCAAGTGCTTATTGTTATGAAGCTAATGTTCGTTTAAAAGTTGATTTGGAAAAATATTATGCTTCTTTAATGGAAAATCTTGATGAGTCGATTCATATTATGTGGACTGGAAATGATGTTTGTTCATCCATGGAAACTGGTAAATTTAATGAATTTAAAAACTTAACTAATAGAAAACCTTTTTTTTGGTTGAACTGGCCTGTTAATGATTATTCAACAAATCATTTATTAATGGGAAAAGCAGAAGTGTTGAATGTTTCTTATACAAATAATGTCGCATTTGAAGGTATTGTGACTAACCCAATGCAACAAGCAGAGCCATCTAAATTGGCGATATTTGCAATATGTGATTATGCTTGGAATGCATCAAAATTTGATGTTGATAAATCATATAATGATTCATTTAGATATATTGAAGAAAATGAATATGAAGCTTTAAAGTTGATTTCTTCTCATTTAACTAATGCTAATTTATATGAAGGTAAATATTTTGAAGAATCTTTAGAATTAAGCAAATTAATTGAAGCTTATAATATCAATCAATCATTAGAAAATTATCAAAAGTTGATAGATTATTTTAATAAACTAGTTTTAAATATTAATAATTTTTTAAATAATTATCAAAATCAAAAACTTAAAGAAAGTATTTTACCTTGGGTTAATGCTTTAGATGATGCTAGTAAGGCGATGGTTAAATATTTAACTATTTTAAAAGATTTTGATTCATTTAGTAATGATGAGCTTGCTTCATTAATTACTGAAGCAAATAAATATGAAGAAGCATCGTATATTCATAAAGAACCAGTGTTAGATGTTATTACCTATAATATTAAATATATTGATGCAGATTTTGGTGTAAGTGTTTTAAAACCATTTATGCAAAGAATTTCTTTGCTTGCAACTGATAAGGTTAGAATTGCTTTAGGTTTACCAACTGGCATAACTTATTATGGATTTGAATCTATTTATTCTGGTAGTGTTGATAATATTATGGATGGTGATGATTCAACGTATTGTTGGTTTGGTTCTAATCCTAGTAAAGATGCTTATATAAGAATTGATTTAGAAGAAATAAAAGAAATTCATGATATTAAGATTCTATTTGGTAATGCAAATGGGGCTGGTGATTATCTTGTTGGTGATGTTTATGTTTCTACTGATGCAAAAAATTATAGTTTAGTTGGGTCAATGAGCAGTTCAGAAGTTTTATTTGATTTAAGAGATAATCCTATTGAAGCAAGATATATTATGCTAAAAAACACAAATACTCAAACTTGGGTTTCTATTAAAGAAGTAAGATATAATACATTATCATTAAATGAAATTACTTATAAATCTGAAGGATTTGTTTATGGCTCTAGTAGTGAACATAATGATTTATCTTTAATGTATGATAATGATTTATCGACTTATGTTTGGTTTGATTGGCATT
This sequence comes from Firmicutes bacterium CAG:449, assembly GCA_000432895.1. Taxonomy (GTDB): domain Bacteria; phylum Bacillota_I; class Bacilli_A; order RFN20; family CAG-449; genus CAG-449. The sequence goes on from FR889427.1 coordinate 24,655, forward strand.
GTAAAATTAATGCATATGTAAAAATTGATTTAAGACAAATTAAAGAAATTTCTAAGATTAGATTTTATCAAAATAGTAGTGAGCATCCTGGTGATTTATTCCAAAATTGTTCGTTTTATATTTCAAGTGACAATATAAATTATATAAGAGTTGGTGAAGAAAAATATGAATCTATTGATGAAATAGAAATAGCTTTAGATAATGTAAAAGCCAGATATGTCAAAGTAGTTTCTAATGTTATAAATGATTATGGAGTTTGTATTAGAGAGTTTGTAGTGGAATAAGTCCTTAATAGGACTTATTTTCATATTCATCGATATATCCTTTGTATAATTTATAGATACTTTTAGCAAGATAGTCTGGAGAAATAATTTTCATATTTTCACCAAAAGAAGCAAAATAAGTAAATAGTTGTTCGAACGAACACTCAAAATAATAATGATTATCTTCTATTTTAACTGGAGTAGGGCGATTTAAATATTTTGCTTTAAATTTTTTCTCTCCTTGATTGTTTAAAATAATTTCAGCTTTACAAATGTTTTTAAATGGAAATTGTATACCTAAGTTAATAATTAAATCTAAATGATTTTTTATTTCTTTTGTTAGGGTGAATGTATCTTTTAATGTAACTATGGCTTTAATTTTTGATAAATGAATTGAAAGAGGATAATTATTATTTACTCCAAGTAAATAGGAAAATAATTCTTCTTTTGATGGACCTATTTTATATGGATTAATAAGTATTTCATTATTATCTAATTTTATTTTTATTGTTTGATGATTTTTTATTGCATTATTAATTATTAAATAGTTTTGTTTAAAAATTATTTGTTCTCTTTTATATTGTGGTAATTTAAGATAGCATTCAATTAGTCTTCTAAAATATGTTGATGCACTTAGATTTGCATTAATTGTATTAAAAATAAATTCGTTTTCTTTTGAAAAATAAAATGTTAATGATTCAGAATAATATGTAGTTAAAGATTGATTTGTTTTTGTTAGTATGTTAAAAACAATATCATTGATAAAATCATTGCTTTTTATTTTATATTTTTTTGATGCATCATTTATTTGATTGATTAATTGATTAATTTCTTCATTATATTCTTCATAATAATTTATAAATAACAAATTCATGAACTTATTTTTATTTGGCGTATTGTCTTTTTTTATAATTTTAAATGAAATCATATCTAAAATTAGTTTTTGATATGTTTCTTTATCG
>FR889428.1:0-5059 GCA_000432895.1 Firmicutes bacterium CAG:449
ATACTAAAAGGTTTTCTACTTGGTTTGATCCAAATTTATTTAGTTTATCTTTAACTAGATTATTAGCAAAAGAAAATATCACCATCTATTTTGAAAGTCAAATAAGTGAAATTCATCTTGAAAATGATTTAATTAAATATCTTGATATTTATACTATTGAAGGAAAAATATCGTTAGCAGCTGATTCATTTATCGACTCTACTGGTAGTGGGTATATTTTTAAGCAAGCAAAGATAAAAACTAGAAGTGGTTTAAATTATTTAACTTATGCGACATCAACATATAAAAATGGCTTAAAAAAACCAGTATTTCAATATTCGGGAGCCTCTATGTATGGAAATAATCAACCAGAAGGTGTTAGGTGTTTTATTGATATAAAGCAAAAAGATGTTAATGAATATCTTTTAATCGGTCAACAATTATGCTTAAAAGAATATGAAGATGGTAAATTTAATGATATTTCTATTCTTCCTAGTATGTCTCAATTTAGAAAGATATCATCTATTTGTGGAGAATATGCTTTATCAAAAGATGATTTATATAAATATCAAGAGGATTCAATTGGTGTAATTGGAGTTTTTGACAAAGTAAATCAATGGTATGAATTACCTATTGGTATTTTATTTAATAATAAAATCAAAAATTTATTTGCTTCAGGAAGGATAGTTTCTTGTAAAGATGATGAGGCTTGGGAAGCTACTAGAGTTATTCCAGTTTGTGCTTTAACTGGTGAAGTAAGTGGATATTTAGCTAGCTATTATAATAAATATAAAAAAATTGATATTAAAGAAATTCAATCTTTATTAATACAAAAAGGAGTTAAAATACATTATAATTAAAATATGGTTTATCAATTTAATAACAAAACTTTCAATATAATAAATAAAGAAGATATTCTTTATGTTAACGATCAAGAAATTAAAGATTTTTTCTTTTTAGATCAAGAAACATTTGATTCATTTTGTTTTTCAGAAAAATACCCAAATGACAGTGTTTCTTCTTTTTATGATTATGATGAAGATATTATTTCTTATCATGATTTAAATTTGGTTTTTATTATTGGTTTAGAAATGAATAAAGAATTTGTTAAAAATTTTTATTTGTTTTGTAAGAAAAATAATTTAAAGATTAATTTTATCCCTTATTTAAAAGATGAAATTGAAATTTTATTTTTGGATGTTAATAAAAAATATGATGAGATGCTTTTAACAATTGATAAAATTAATAATAAACAAGTTTATAATTATCGTTATTTTAAAAATTTAGATATTTTTAAATGTCGGAATTTAATTTTAGAAATAAAAAATAAGTATCATTATGATGAAGATTTTGCTCAAGAAAAAGATGAATATACTTTTTTAAATATTATTGATACTATAAATGGTCAAAAAGGTTCTCTTGAAGAAAAAGCTAGTCAGTATTTATTTTATATAATTAACGATAAACCTTTTATTAAAGGTAATGAAGAAATTGCTTGTTTTCTTGTTTTAGATTTTTTAAATATAAATAGAGCAATAACAAAAAAAGGAAATTTCCTAATTGAACCGAGCGATTTTACTTATGCAATTAGTTTAATAAATAATTCTAATAATAAAGAAGAAACATTAAAAAAAATTAGATGTTTATTTATTGGAAAGAAAAAACAAAATAATCTTGATGAATTATTTGAAATTTTAAAAATTGATTCTAGCGAAGATAATGTTATTAATTATCTTGTTAAATATATTGAAAATTTTTATGGATGCCAAGGATATTATGAATATTATAATTCTAAATGTGGTTGTTTAAAAATTCATTATCATGGGGAATATAATTATTTTAAATTAAATATTGGTAAAACTATTGCTTCAAATAATACATTATATTTTGATTGTATTGCTACTTGTTATATGGAAGCACCATTTTATTTAACTAATCGGGATAAAGTTATTGCTAGTTTATTTGAAGAAATAAAAGTAAGAAGTTATGAAGATGTTATTAATGACGATTTAAAAAAGAATTTATTAAATAAATTAAAACCATTTTATGATTTAAATCAAATTAATATTGAATTTAATATTAAATGGAAGTTAGATGTTGATGTAGATTATATATTTTAAGAGGAATTATGTTAATTAAAGAATTAATAAATATTATTGAAAATGCTTTTTATAATGAAAATCATATTAATAAATTAAAAGATTTTTCTTTAAAAAGATTGTTATGCATTTATAAATATGAAAAATATGGAAATAAGTTTTGAAGATATTTTAAATCATTATAATATCAAGAATTATTATATTTTTTGGTATGGATATACAATTTCAAAAGAATATTTTGATGAAAAAGGTTTCACCAAAACTAGTTTTAAAATTGAAAATAATAAAATTAGAAATGATTGCATTTATATTATTTTAGAAGGATTAAGACCATTTTATTGCCTATATCAAGGTTGTTTTAAAATCGAAAAAATTGAGTCACTTGATGAAAAACACTCACAATGCTATTTGCAAAAATATGAAACGGAATTAGATTGTTATATTCATCGCTTAGTTTTAAAATCTAATATTATTTTTACTTTTTATAATACTTCAGCAAAAAAGTTTTTTGTTGATAATATTCTACCTCAAAAAGAAACTAGGAAAGTACCATTATTTACTTCATATGATAAGGTTGATTTATCTTTTAATCAATTACGTGAAATTGTAGAAAATCAATATCAAGACTATATAAGTGCGTTATCAGCAGTTCAAGGGATTTATATGATAATTGATACAAAAACTGGTAAGCAGTATATTGGTAGTGCATATGGTGAAAATGGAATTTATGGTCGATGGGAAAGTTATGCATTAACTTATGATGGTGGTAATAAAGAATTTGTTAAATTAAAAAATGATACTGAACTAGGTATAGAGTGTTTTTCTAATTTTAAATATATAATTTTAGAAATTTTACCTTTTAATGTTTCACATAAAGAAGTTATAAACAAAGAAAATTTTTATAAACAAAGATTTTTAACTAAAAAGTTTGGATATAATGATAATTAATTTAAAATTAAATAGTTGTTTTCAATTTTAATGATATTTTCATTAATCATTTTTGATATTTCTCGAGAAACTGATGGTCTAGGTAAGATTAGTTCTTTGGCTAGTTGAGTAATATTTTTTTTAATTTTTTTATTATGAATTTCTAGATAATAAATAATTCTTTCTCTAATATTTTTATGTGATAAAAGTTTGTTTTTTTGAGTTAATTTAATTGTTTTTTCAGATAATGTATTAATATATTGTTCTAGAAATTCTTTGTTGTTTTGTAAAATTTTAATTAGATTATTTTTTTCTATATAAATAATTTTAGTATCCTTTTTTGCTATAATTTCACCTAAAAAATAAGGACTAGAAGAAAAGATTAAAGCATTAGCAAAAAAATCATGTTCTTTTACTATGGAAATTAATTCTTCATTTCCATTTTTTGTATAAGAAATGATTTGAATTTCTCCAGTTTGAACATAAAATACACCTGTAGCCTTTTGATTTTCATGAAAAATAATTTGATTCTGTTTAACATATAGATATTTTAAATATGTTAATTCTTCTTTAGTTAATAAATTTAATAATTTCATACTAAAAGTGTAACAAATGTTACATATTTTTTAAATATTTTTCTTTAAAATATAGTTGATTAAGGAGTCAATATGAAAAAAAATATTATATTATTAAGTTTAAGTTTATTATTAATTGGTTGTGGTGAAGTAGCATCTACTTCAAATGGAACTACTACAAGTGAAAATACTACAACAAATCAAGAGGAAGTTAAAGTAAAAGTTCTTGCTCCAGATGGAACACCTTCTCTTGCTTTAGCTAATTTCTATCACGATAATACATCAATGTACACTATTTTTGATGTTCAAAGTGGAGCGGATCCATTAAAAGCAGCCTTTGTAAGTGGAGAGTATGATGTTATAGTAGCTCCGACAAATTTAGGATCAATTTTCTATAATAAAAATCAAGGTGAAAAATATGTTTTATATCAAACAATTGTATGGGGAAATTTATATGTTGTTTGCGATGAAGAAATAACTTCATTTGCTGATTTAGCTAATAAGGATATTACTTTATTTGGACAAAATTCGACTCCAGATATTGTTATGAAAAGTTTAGCTAGTTATTATAATATTTCTTATAATGCAAATTATGTTAATGATGTAACTGCATCAACAAGTGCTTATATTAGTGGAACGAGTCATTGTGTAGTTTCCGCTCAACCTGTTTTAACTAAATTAAATGCAAAATTACAAAATGCTCATATTTTAGATTTACAATCAGAATGGGCTAAAATGACTTCTTCAGCTTCTTATCCTCAAGCAAGTATTTTCTTTAAAGAATCTTTAAAAGGTAAAATTGATAATGTTTTAAAAGCTATGACTGAATCAGTTAAAAAAGCAAATGAAAATCCATCTATTACTGCTGAAAATGCAACTTCAATGTATAAAGGATTTGAAACTTTAGGTAAAGAAGTTCTTGAAAATGCCATTCCAAAATGTCATTATGCTATTGAGGAAAACCAAAAAGAAGCTATTGAATTTTATTTTAATAAAATGAAAGATTTATCTTTAGATGCTCAATTTGGTGGTAAATTACCAGATGAAAACTTCTACTACTCTATCTAAAATTACTTTTTATTTTACTGGAATATTTTCTATATTTTTGTTTTGGATAGTTTTATCTTCAACAAAAAATAATAATTTTATTTATCCATCTTTAGGAATGATTTTTAAGTCATTAATAAATTTGTTTTGGGATTATAATATTTTTTTAGCAACTGTAAATAGTTTTTTAAAAGTAATAATTGTTTTATTAATTAGTTTTTTTATTTCAATTATTATTAGTTTTATTTATATTCTAAAAAAAGATACAATTGAATTCTTTAAACCTTGGCTTGCGTTATTAAAAGCTACACCACTTGCAATTATTTCAGTTTATTTATGGATAAGTTTAGGAAGTGAAAAAGCTCCATATTTAATAACTTTATTAATGACTTTACCAATATGTGTACAAGGATTCATTTCTTCATTAAATCA
>FR889428.1:5073-9836 GCA_000432895.1 Firmicutes bacterium CAG:449
ATCAAATTGATTTAATTTATATTAATCAATTAAAAACAGAAGATGTTTCTATTTTTAAAAAGTTCTATAAAATATATTTACCTTTAATTTTGCCATATATAATTATGACACTTTTACAAACATTTGGAATGGGAATAAAAGTAATGTTAATGGCAGAATATATTTGTCAAAGCAAAAATTCTTTAGGAAACTATATATATTTATTTAATCAAAATATTGAATTTGATAAATTATTAGCATTACTAATTTTTATTGTTTTTATTGTATTAATTATTGAATTAATTATTAATAAAATATCTAAAAAAATAACAAAAAACGTTTGATTTTACAATTTTTGCAAAATAGTGTATCCTTTTAATAAGGAGATTATTTAAATGCCAAAAATAGTTGCTCTTATTTATGATTTTGATAAAACTTTGGCTACTAATGATATGCAAAGTTTTAGATTTATTCCTGATTTAGGAATGTCTGAAAGTGAATTTTGGAAATTAACTAGCGAATTTAGTGAAAAAAACCATTGTGAAAGAATCTTGTCGTATTTATTTATTATGATTCAAGAATGTAAGAAAAAAGGTATTAAGTTAACTGAAGAATATTTAAATTCTTTAGGCAGTTATGTTCAATATTATGAAGGTGTTTTAACTTGGTTTGATCGTATTAATGAATATGGTAAACAAAAAGGAGTAATAGTTGAACATTATATTATTTCTTCGGGAAATAGAGAGATTTTAAAAGGGACAAAAATTGCTGATAAGTTTACTAAAATTTTTGCTTGTAATTATGTTTATGATGAAAATGGTGAAGCTTGTTGGCCTAAAATGATTATCAATTATACTTCTAAAACTCAATGCTTATTTAGGATTTCTAAAGGGGTTCTTGATATTAGAGAAGATAATAAAGTTAATGAAAAAATTGCTGATAAGCATGTTGAATTTGAAAATATGGTTTATATTGGTGATGGAATAACTGATATTCCTTGTATGACATTAATTAAAGAAAGAAATGGTTTATCAATTGCAGTTTATAAATCTGGTAATTCTTCTACTGCTGCACCACTTGTATTTGATAAAAGAGTTGATGCTTCAGTCACTGCTGATTATCGAGATGGAAGTAAACTTGATAAATTAGTTAAAACTAAAATTGATATGGTGAGTTTGTGCTCAAAATAAAAGAGGAACAATGAGAAAAGATTTAGGAAAAAAATTAGCGTTTACACCTTTGCCAGTTTTGATGATTGGAACATATGATCAAGACGGGAAAGCTAATGTTATGAATGCTGCATGGGGTGGGATTTATGATTTTAATGAGATTTTTATTTCATTATCAAAACATAAAACTACTGATAATTTAACCTTAAAAAAAGCATTTACTGTTAGCTTTGCTACGAAAGAAACAGAAAAAATATCTGATTATTTTGGAATAACTTCTGGAAATGACGAAGATAAAATTTTAAAATCAGGCGTTCATGTTATAAAGTCAAATTTTGTGGATGCACCAATTATTGAAGAATATCCTTTAACTTTAGAATGTAAAGTAAAATCATTTGAAAATGGTGAACTAATTGGTGAAATTGTTAATGTTTCTGTTGATGAAAAATATCTTGATGAACATGGAAATGTTGATGTTGAAAAAATGAATATAATAGTATTTGATATGTTCACAAATCACTATAGAGTATTAGGTGAAGTTATTGGAAATGCTTTTAGTGATGGTTTAAAAATTAAAAATAAATAAATTGTTGCATTAAAAAAGAGGGCTTGAAAGTCCTCTTTTATTTTGTACCAAAGATTCTATCACCAGCATCACCAAGACCTGGCATAATGTAACCTTTTTCGTTAAGATGTGAATCAACTGCGGCTAGGTATAAATCTACATCAGGGTGAGCTTCTGTAACAGCTTTGACACCTTCTGGGCAACCAACTAAACACATTAAACGGATATTTTTGTATCCTCTTTTTTTGACTGCATCAATTGCTGCGATTGCACTTCCGCCTGTAGCAAGCATTGGATCGCATACTACAACAAGTGGATTTTCTACCACTGGAAGTTTGAAATAATATTCATGTGGGACAAGTGTTTCTTCATCTCTGAACATACCAATATGTCCGATTCTTGCAGTTGGAATCATATTTCTAACTCCATCTACCATACCAATACCTGCTCTTAAAATTGGAGCAAGAATGATTTTATAATCTAATTTTTCTTTATGAAGAACTGCACCTGTTGGAGTTCTGTATTCTTCTTTTTCTTCATGAGTTTTTAAATCTTTAAATACTTCATAGCACATTAATGAAGCAATTTCATCTAATGATTCTCTAAACTCTTTTGATTTTGTTTTTTCATCACGCATTATAGCAAGTTTAACTTTAATGAGTGGGTGGTCAATAACTGTTACCATTTGTTTTTCTCCTTTGCCTTTATATATTATAATATTTAAAATTTAAAATTCAAACATTTAGTATTTAACTAATAGTAATTGTGTATTTTGATAAAATTATTTGAATAACTTTGAGAATATTTTCATCCTTTTCATATTGCTGATTTATTCTAATTATTTCGATTAATTCATCATCAATATAATAATTTTGCTCAACTAAATTACAAATATTGGTGTAAAATAAGGCCCTGATAGAAGAAAAATAATATTTTAAACCAATTTTATATAAAGATAAGTAGATGTAAGGTGTTAATGTTAATAGACTAATAATATCAATTAATTCATCGATTTCTTTGATTGAAAGTTTTTCTTGATAGTTAAATGTGTCTAAATGGTTGTTGTTTATCTTATATGAATTATCTAAATAATCAAGTAATTCTTCAAGAGTAGCGACATCATTTTTAAATGCATACATCAATTTAAGATATTTTTTAGGATTGGATTTAATAATTTTAATGGCTTGTTCTATATTAATATAATCATAATAATTAATTAAGAATGCGATTTCTTCAACATTCATATTATGATTAAATAATTGCTCATCAATATATGTTAATTCATCTTCATAAATTATTTTTTCGGAAATGTAATTAAATATTTTTTTATCTTTTGGAGTGGTCCTTCTTTCAAAAGTATAATAGAGAACATTATTTAAGTAATGTTTATCTTTAATTTTTTCATAAAAATTATTATAGAATTTAATTATTAATTTATCATAATCTTGTATTTTAGTAAAAATAAGAGGATTTAATAATGAGGTTTTAATTAGTAAAGTAGAAATGTCATTAATTAATTCTTCATTAAGAGATAAATCATTAATTTTATCTTTTATATTAAATTGATAGATGTTTTCTAAAAACATATTTTTTATTAATGGATGATTAATATTTTTAATTAAAAATTTAAAGTTTTCTTCATTAGTAAAATCTAAATGACTTAATAAAATAAATTCTGTTTCTTGTGAACTATTATTAAATGATTTTCTTATAATTTGTTGATAATTATTTAAATTTCGTAAAGCGATTAAACAAAATGGAGTTAAGTATGGATATATTAAAAAAGATTCAACAATTTTATATAAACGAACAAAATCTTTTTCATAATCAAAGAAATCTAAGCAAGTTAAAGCAAAACAAAAACAATTAATTTCTTTTGTTTGGGTAAGTAAAGTTAAAACAAAATTAGTAATATATGGATAATTATCAAAATTAGCAATAATTTTTTTTCGGTAAATTTCTACTAAATCAAGAATATTATTATGTCTAGAAAAAAAACTTTCAAAATCAGTTAAACATTCTGTAACTTGTTTATATGATTCTAAAATATTGTTATGTTTATCAATTAATTGTTCAAATATTTTTTTATCGTTATTTGCAATACTAGATTTATATGATTTTCTTGGAAAAGAATAATTTTCTTTTTGTTTAAAAATATAAAATAAACTTTGGTCATTTTCATCTGGATAATCGATGAAAAAATCCACTAGAGTGGTATTTTGTTGAGGAACAAAGTTATAGTATACATTATGATGCAAATAAGAATATTCATTTGTATCTTTTAAAACATAAAGAGATTGGAAAGCACAAAAAATATTGGTAGTCAAAACTTTCATTGTTTCAATAAAATCGAGATCGTTATTATTGTATTTAACAAAATTGGCTAAGAAAATTGATAAATATAATCCATTAAAAGAATAACTTTCTTTAATAGTGTAACAAATGAAACTTTGAAAAAAATTTTTTGAGGCAATTAAAGTTATTTCATTAGAAAACTCGCTCATATTATTTAAGTCAAAATATTTAGCGTATTCTTCCCATTCATCAATTTGTATATTTTTATTTTCATCTAAATAGTTAACTATATTTTTAAAAATGTTTTTTAATTTTGTCTTAGTTCCTACAAGAGGAGTTTGATTTTTATAAGTATCATATCTTTGTATTAATTCGTTATTTGCTTCTTGGTTATTAAGACGAATCAAAGAAAAAATTGATAGTTTTATCATATTTATCACCACTTGGTAATTATATATTAAATATAAGTTTTCAACATCCATTTTCTTAATTATTTAATATTTTCTTTAAAAGAAATAAAGTATATGGTATTATTAAGCATTATAAAGGAGAAAAAACATTATTTTATGGACGATGGTCTTCCGTGTATTATTATATTGATTTGTGTTATCTTTTCTGCGTTCTTTTCTGCTACAGAAACAGCGTATACTTCTAGTAATCGAATAAAATTAAAAACTCAAGCTGATGATGGAGATAAAAAAGCTGAACAAACTTTGTTAACTCTTGAAAAATATGATCGTTTAATTTCTACAATT
>FR889428.1:9854-14104 GCA_000432895.1 Firmicutes bacterium CAG:449
CAATTCTCATAGGAAATAATATTGTTAATATTGCTGCATCTTCTATTGCAACAGTTCTTTTTACTAACTGGTTTAGTAATAATGGCTCATGGATTTCTACAATTGTTATGACTATTATTATATTAATTTTTGGTGAAGTTATACCTAAAAATTTTGGTAAAAATCATGCTGAATCAGTGGCTAAATTTGTTAATCCATTTGTTAAATTTTTAATTTATTTATTTTTACCTTTATCTTTTGTTTTAGGACAAATATCTAAACTGTTTAATCGTTTATTTAAATCAAAAGATCAAGATGGTTTAAATGAAGATGATTTGTTAACAATTATTGATGAAATTGAAGAAGAAGGAAAAATTAAACCTTATGAAAAAGATTTAATTTCTTCGGCTATTAAATTTGATGATATTGATGTTAAAGATATTGTTACACCAAGAAAAGACATAATAGGTATAGATTTAACAATGACAATTGAAGAAATAAGAAAAACTTTTGAAGATTCTAAATTTACAAGAATTCCTGTTTATGAAGGAACAATTGATAATATTATAGGTATTTTACATGAAAAGGATTTTTATTCTTATTTGATAAAAAATGGTGAAGAAACTTTTAAATTAAAAAAAGTTATGCAACCAGTTAATTTTGTTTCTCAAGAAACTAAAATTTCTATTGTTTTTAAAATGTTTAAAGATAAAAGAGTTCATATGGCTGTTGTTTTAGATCAATTTGATTCCACTTTAGGACTTATTACTATGGAAGATATTATTGAAGAATTAGTCGGTGAAATTTTTGATGAAACTGATGAAATATTTGAAGAAACTAAAAAAATTGATGATGATCATTATGTTGCTTCTGGAAAAGAAATTGTTCATGATGCATTTGATATTATTGGAATTCAAATTGATGATGAAGAAGATTTTGATTTGAATCAAACAATTAATTCTTGGTTATGTAAAGAATTTGGTAGAATTCCTATGTCTGGAGATAATTTTATTTTTATGGATGAATGGAAAGTAAGTGTTAAATCCGCTACAAGAAAAGGCGCTAAGGAGGTTGAATTTTCTAAGCAATGAAAACGCCACTAGCCAATTTAATTAGACCAACAGATTTTGATGAAGTAGTTGGTCAAAAAAAATTAATAGGTAAGAATGGTTTAATTAGGAGGATTATTGAAAATAATAAAGATATTCCTAATATGATTTTGTATGGTCCATCTGGAACAGGTAAGACAACAATTGCTAATATTATTGCTAATAAAATCAATAAAAAAATTTATTTTTTAAATGCTACAACTGCTTCAAAAAAAGATATTGATGAAGTGATTATGGATATCAACAAAATTGATTCACAAAATGGTATTTTATTATATTTAGATGAAATTCAATATTTTTCTAAAAAACAACAACAAACTTTACTTCAATTTATTGAGCAAGGAGATATTACTTTAATTGCTTCTACAACTGAAAATCCATATTTTTATGTCTATAATGCAATTATTTCTCGTTGTATTATTTTTGAATTTAATCCTGTTGAAACTAGAGAAGTTGAAAAAGCATTAGATAGAGCTATAAAAAAATTTGAAGAAAGAAATAATTGTCAAGTTGATTTTGAAAAAGGAATCACTCATTATTTAGCGTCAACTTCAGGTGGTGATGTTAGAAAAGCTATTAATGGTTTAGAAATTTTGCTTGGAGTATCTGATATTATTTCAAATACTTATAAATTAAGTTTAGAATCAGCTAAAGAATTAATTATTTCACCTATTCATTATGATAAAGATGGTGATGATCATTATGATTTATTGTCAGCTTTTCAAAAATCTATTAGAGGTTCTGATCCTGATGCAAGCATTTTTTATTTAGCTAAATTACTTGCTCGTAAAGATTTAATTTCACCTTGTAGAAGATTACTTGTCATTGCTAGTGAAGATATTGGTTTAGCTTATCCTCAAGCAGGGGCTATTGTTAAATCGCTTGTAGATTCTGCTTTGCAACTTGGTTTACCAGAAGCAAGAATTCCTTTAGCGGAAGCGGCTTTATTTTTAGCTACTGCTCCTAAATCAAATTCAGCAATAAATGCTATTGATTTAGCTTTAGAAGATATCAATAATGGCTTAGGTAAAGAAGTCCCAAGTCATTTAAAAGATGGCCATTATAGTGGTGCAAGTAAACTTAATCATTCCAATAATTATCTTTATCCACATTCTTATCCTAATCATTATGTTAAACAAGAATATTTACCAAGTGATATTTCTTATCGAGTTTATTATATGTATGGAAAAAATAAAGTAGAAGAAGCGGCTAAAAAGTATTGGGATTTAATAAAACATTAAAATTAATGAAAATTTGCATGTTGACTTTTTATTTAGATAAAGTATCTTAAAATTAGGAGAGATATTTTATATGAATAAAAAGTTTTTTTTAATACCTTTAATGGTCAGTTTATTATTTTCATGTGGGGAAGCAACAAATACTTCTAATCAAGTAACTACATCTGAAGAAGATGAAAGTAAAGTTGATGTAATAATTCTTGCTGGGCAATCTAATGCAGAAGGGAATACTTTTTATCAATATTTACCAATAGATGTTAAAACTAAATATGAGCAAGGTTTTGATAATGTTCTTATTAATTATAAATTAACAGGTTATTCTACCAATAATAGCAACAATCAATTTATTGATGTTACTTTAGGACAAGCTAATCGTTTAGATCGTTTTGGCCCAGAAGTAGGAATGGCTGAAAAAATTCAAGAAAAGAATTTTGCAAAACCAACATATATAATTAAGTTTGCTAGTGGGGGAACTAATCTTGCTAATCAATGGGCTTCTCCATCTTCAGGTTTAACTGGTAGTGTTTATAATGATTTTGAAGCGTTTGTTATGGAAGCTATTAGTGTTTTACTTGATCAAGATTTAACTCCATCTATTAAGGCGTTTTGTTGGATGCAAGGCGAATCAGATAGTGATGGAAGTAAAAGCTTAATCTACGAAAAAATGGAAGAATATTTTATTAATGATGTAAATGATTTATTATCTGATTATATTGATGAACAAGGAATGACATTTATTGATGCTGGTATTTCTAATGGAAAATATCCTGCTGGCAATAATGTTTGGGAATATTATGAAAGAATAAATCATGCTAAAAAGAATAATCAGGCTAAAGATCCTGAACATCGCATTTATATTGAAACAAATGATTATAATTTAACAACTAATCAAGAGCCTACTTATAGTATTGATTATTATCATTATGATGCAGAATCAATGGTTAAATTAGGACATCTTTTTGCTGATGCAATCTTAGATAATAACTTACTTTATTAGATTAGAATTTTTACATTAAAATTAATGTTGCTTTTACTTGTAAGCGCTTACTTACATAAATATAATGAATTTGGAAGGGATGATTGTAAAAAAGATTTTTTGCTATTGTTTCCATTAATGTTAGTAGGTTGTTTTTTTGTATAATTATTTTGTTAATTGTACCTCGTTAGCAGGTAGTGATACTTTAATAACAATATAATTTAATGTTAATGGTAATATTTATTTAGTATTTACATTACTCCATTTACTATTAAAGACTTTTCTAGTTACGAAGTTTTAGTAAATAAAGATGCAACAATAAGAAAGCTGATGAAATGTTAATGCTAATTGAATAAACTAGTGTATACGATTAAATGAAAACAAATAATTTCAAAAAAATTGTTTTCAAGAAAGGAAAGATAATGAAAAAAGAATACAATATACCAAAATTTGAAGAAATGGTAATTGACTTTAATGAAATAATTTTAACTTCCGGTTATCAAATTAAAGATTCATTACCAATGGGAGGTGAGATAGATGAAACAATCTAGCGTTATTAAAAAATTATTTTTAAGCACAACATTATTAGGTGCAATGATAATTGTTCCGCATGCAATGCAATCTGACCTCAATGAAAATGCAGTAGATATGCTTCAACTAGCGGGTGGTGTACGATTAAATAGCATTCGTAAAGAAGCATCATCTGATATTCAAATGTCAGAAACATATGTACAATCTGCAGTAGTTGAAGGCGCAAATTATTTAAGATTTGTTACTGCTGTTAAATTAACAGATACAATGGAATCAATTGTTTATCATCGTTCTATTGCAGGAATGAATGATGCGACAAAAAATGTTGAAGTTTTTTACAAATCTATTAATGCAGGTGAGAGTACATACTATTATGATGGAACAAATTTAGTCACTGAAAAGCAAGATAATGGTTTC
>FR889429.1:0-13915 GCA_000432895.1 Firmicutes bacterium CAG:449
ATTTGAAATCTATATATTTTTTATTTACAAATTTAATAATGTGATACAAATCTTAGATTATATATATTTATTATGTAAAAATCTAAGAATAAAAGCTATTAACGATAGCTTTTATTCACATTTTGTAAATGTATATTCTTTTTTATTGTATGAATTTTTATTAGTAGCAAGTTTACCCTTTAAATAAAGTCCACTTGAATCCATTGTTAAATCTTCTAAAGCATAGAATATTGTATTATTTAAAGTTTTTACATTACTGATTTTAATAGTAAATCCTTCAACAGAATATTCAAATGTACCATAAGTTGTTGAATAATCTTCAAATCCATCTACAACTTTTCCTTTACCATTTTCTAAGAAAACAAGAATATATGTCTTATTATTATAAGCAACTGTTTGATATTTTGTTTTTAATAAAGTTGATAAAACATCATCTTCACTTACTGGATTATATACATAAATTGTTTTTGTAGTCTTAATATTTTCATCAACTAAAGATTTAGCACATAAAACAACTTTTCCTTCTTTAACACCTAATAAAGAATATTTTTTAGTGGTTTCATTGTAANNTGGTTTCATTGTAAGTCAAGGTTGCAAATTCTTCTCCTTCCATAATACTTAATTCATAATTAGGATTAGCACCACTATTAACACTTGCCTCAATATCAGTTAAACTATTTCCAACTTGAACTCCATCACTTGCATTAATTGTAATACTTTCAAGAGTTTTATACTTAACAGTAATTTCTATAGAAGATTCTACTCCATTTGAAGAAACAAATTTTAAAGTAGCTTTTCCTTCTCCAACCGCTTTAAGTCCTCCAGCAGTTGAAAAAGAAGCAACATTTTCATTACTTGAAGAAACAAATTTAATTTTATCAATAGAACTAGTCGCGGTTATTGGAGCAAATGTATCAACTTTAAAATTAATATAATCACCAACTTCAAATGAATTATAACTACCTTCATCAAGAGAATATGTTTTCATTGTATAAGAAGTAAAATAACATTGGCTTGGGAATAAAGTAAATGAATCATTATTTGTTCTAGTTCCAATTTCTTGAGTAAAAGTATGTTCGACTTTTTCTAAAAATGTTGGATTATCTTTTAATTTATGATTAGTAAAATCATAATTTTGAGAATCATAATCATTACATGTAAAATTATAAGAAGTAATCATTCCTTCTTCATTTAGAGAAATCATTAAACTAAATGTTCGATAATAAGCAGTTGTACCAAAATATGTACTATTATTTTCATAACTTGCTTCAATAGTATAGGTATTATTTTTTTCAGTAAATGTATATGTTTGCCAATCACCTGTATACGCTAAATAACTAGTAGAAGAAACATACTCATTTTTGATAATATTAGCAAAGCCATAACTACTACGATAGAAAGCTAAAGAAGATTGCTTTTCTGCTTCTAATAAACTAATTTGATTATCTTCTTCGCCAATGGAAGTTACCGAAGATGATGAATAAGTATTATTGTATCTATTTAATTGATAGAACTTATTATTATAAATTCCATAGAATCCTTCATAATTTTTTGTTGAGTTTAAATAACGATCTTTAACTTCGTAAGTTCTAGAAACACCATTATTATAAATATTAAATGTTTCATTTGTTTCATCATCAGTACTTGTTTTAGGCTTTTTATGAATAATTTTTTTAGTTCCAGAAACAACTTTTTCTTGTTCAATAGCAGTTGATTTATCTAGTTGTTGATTTAAAAAAACTTGAGAATAAATTGAATCTTTAACAACTGAAAAAGTAATTGAATCAGTAAATAAATTATCTGTAGTTACTGAAATAGTAATCTTTGCTTTTAATTTTAAAGCTTTTAATAAACCAGTTTTACTAACACTTAAATAATTTGAAGCATCACCAGAAGAAGAATCTTTAGAAGAAAAAGTAACTGTATTTACCGAATTAGTTGGATTCATTTCATATGATAATTGTAGTCTTTGTCCAACTTTTAATAAATAAATACCATTATCAACTAGAGTACCTTCTGGAACTTTCAATTTAATTGATTCAGCTTGTTGAGCAATAACATTAATTGTCGCAACATCTTTAAAATTACCTTCTTCAGTAGTAATCGTAACTATTGTTGAACCAACTTTTAATCCTTTAATAGTTCCTTCATTATCAACAGAAGCAATTGTTTTATCTTCAACTTCAAAACTAACATTTTTATTTTTAGCAGTATTTGGATAAATTTTCCATTGAAGTTTATTTGTTCCATTTAAATCAACATTAATGGTTTTAACAATAAATTTTACATTAGAAACATTTTCATCAATACTTGTTGAAAAACTAGAAGAACTTTCAGAAACACTTTCACTTGTTGTAGAGTTAGAAGAAGTACTATTTTCTACATTAGAAGATGAAACATTATCTTGGCATGACGCTAATAGAAATCCTATTGATAAAAAACTTAAAATTAATTTTTTCTTCATAATTTTCCTCCAAAAATTTTTAATATATTATACAATTTAAAAAATTCAATTGAAAGTTTTTTTTAATTAATATAAGATTATGTTAATTTTAATAAAGAGAGGCCCAAAATGAAAAAAAGATTATTATTATTAATTTTGCCTTTATTAATTAGTTGTCAAGATGGAACTACTTCTATTGAAAATCCAAATACAAGTAGTGAAGATTCAACAACATCTTCCTCCTCTTGGAGTGAAAATGCAATTAGTTTACAAGAAGCAGAAGCATTAATAGAAAAAGCAAAAACATTTAAAAACATAAAAGATTTAAGTTATTATCGTAAAGACAATTTTCGTTACGAAGATATTAAATATGAACGATATGATAACTTCTATACTTTAGAAGGTGAAGCTGATTCATATACTGATGCTTGGGATGATCCATCAAATGTCGTTGGTTACTTTGGTTTTCCAAGCGATGGTTCAATCAATGTTTTTTATGATGTTTTAAAATCAGATGTTGCAACTCAACATGCTAAATTATTTTCTATAAAAGATAACCCTGCTTCTCAACTTGAATTTACTGAAGAAGATGGTATTAAAAAATTAGATGAATATGAAAATAATTTATCTAACTTTATTGAAGAAACTTATTATTTATTAAAAAATGATCCTTCATATACTAACGAAGGTTCTTTAAGAGCTGAAAGAAGTATTATTGACGGAATTGATACATTACACATCGTCGCAGAAAAAGATTATGATTATTTATATCAATCTTATCACGCTGTTTACGATATCAATATTAATATTAATAATGATGGTTCTTTTTCAAAAGTATATTTTAAATTAGATGATGCTGGCACCATTACCATTAATAATATTGATTTAGAATATGGTGAATTTCATAAAGTATCTGAATTAGACACTACAATCTTTAATCCAGAATTGTATTTTGCAAAAAAACTTAATATTAATTTCCAAGATATTTATACTCCTGAAGGGAAAACAAACACTTTAACAGTCGGCTCAGCAGCTTATTTAATGCCTCATTTTGATTACATTAAACATTCTTCTGATTTTACATATTTACCTGCCACTGCTGTAGATTATTGGGATATTAATGTTTTAAGTTCCTCTAACGAAGAAGTTATTTCTTATTCTGAAGAAGATAGATGCTTTGTTTGTAATAAACCAGGAAAAGCAACTTTAACAGTAGGTGCAACATATAATCCATATTGTACAACTGAAGTAGAAGTAGAAGTTATTTACCCAACACCAAGTGAAATTCTTGGTCATACTCCTTATAATCAACCAGATTATGTTGGTGAAGCATTTACAAATTGTGATGTTTTATTAGACGTCAGTGTTGGACCTTATAGTGCTGTTCAAGATATGATAGTTACTTCTTCTGATGATGAAATTGCTATTGCTTATATTGATGTTGATGGCAATATCAAAGTTAGAGGTAGAAAAGAAGGTTATGTAACAATTACAGTGGCTTCTAAAGAAAAACCAAGTGTTAAAAAAGATTTCTCTTTCCATGTTGTTGGAGAATTAAAAACAGATTTATTCTTAGGAAAATGGGAAGATAATGAATACTATTCAACATATGGTATGAAATTTGCATACGAATTTAAAGCTGATGGAACTGGTACATTATTCTTAACTGCAAAAGATTCAACCGGTACAGAACAACAATATGAAGTCCCTATTAAATATGCATTAAATGTAAAAACACAAGATATTTCTATTACTCCAATTGGTTGGACAGTTCAACAAGATTTATTAACCGTTCACTATTACACAAATAGTTATTTAAAAACATATTTCCAATATGGAGAATATTATTTCTCAATTAATTTAACTAGAGTATCTGAATAACACACTAAAATAGAATAGTTGTCTAAAACAATTATTCTATTTTTTATTAATTAAAAAAAGATGTTTAATGAAGTTGTTTTACTTCAAAATAACATCTTTTTTAGTAAATTAAATATTAATAGATTTAACAATTTAGTATTTCATATCATCAATATTATCTAAATATTTTTTTAAAGGCTTAATAGTTTTCTTTATTGTACCATCCACAAATGGATTATTAATATGAGCTTTTTCAAGTAATTCAGTAAATGGATATTTACCACCTAATTTACATAATCTAACATACTTTTTCCAAGCTTTTTCGTGGTTTTTACAATCTTCATTAAAGAATTGGAAGGCAACAACTTGAGCTAAAGTATAGTCAATATAATAAAATGGTGATTCAATAATATGTCTTTGTTTCATCCAGAATCTACCTCTTTGATAAATTTCGACATTATCATATTTTTTATGAGGTAAATATTGTTCTTCAATTTGTTTATAAGCTTTACATCTTTCTTCGTGACTTGCTTCAGGATGAGCATAAACCCAATGTTGGAATTCATCGACTGTTGCTCCATAAGGAATGAAACAAATTGCATCAACTAAATGAGCATAACGATATTTTTCTTCATTTTCACCAAAGAATAAATTCATCCATGGATAAGTAATAAATTCCATACTCATTGAATGCATTTCGCAAGCCTCTAAAGTTGGAGAACGATAATCAGGTACTTCAATGTTTCTAGACATATAACCTTGGAAAGCATGTCCAAATTCATGAGTTAAAACATCAACATCTGCCGATGTGCCATTAAAATTAGAGAAAATAAATGGTGCTTTATATTTTGGGAAATATGTCATATAGCCTCCAGGTGCTTTACCTGGTTTTGCTTCTAAATCCATTAATTCATTTTCAACCATAAAAGAAAAGAAATAATCAGTTTCTTTTGATAATTCATGATACATTTTTTGAGCTTGTTTAACCATGAAATCTTTATCGCCATTTGGTTTAGCATTGCCACTTAAAAAATTAATTGAAAAGTCATAGTATTGAGGATTTTTTAAATGTAATCTTTTAGCTTGTCGTTTAAATAATTTTTGTGTAAATGGTACTAAATCTTTTTTAATTTGTTCACGATAATTTTCAACCATTTTTGCATCATAATCAGTTCTTCCAAGCATTAAATAACCGAGTTCAATAAAAGAAGAAAAACCTAATTTATGAGCAATAGAAGTTCTTAATTTAACTAATTTATCATAAATTTCACCAATTTTAGCATCGTTTTCTTCAAAGAAAGAAGCAGATAATTGAGCAACTTTCTTTCTTTCATTACGATCTAAAGATTCTGAAAATTTACCAAGTTGAGTTAGAGTATATGTTTGTCCTTTATATTCTAATTGACTTGATGCAACAAGAGTAGTATATTCACTAGTTAATTTATTAATTTCTTGTAATTCAGGAATAATTTTTTCATCAAAACACTTTAAAGATGTTTCAATCATCTTAAATAAATGATCACCATATTTTTTAATAAAATCATCTTTAAATTTAGATTCAACCATTGCTTTATTAAATTCATTAGCAATCGCGGAAATATAAGGACTAATTTCATCAAGATGTTCTTGTAATTTTTTATATTTAGCATCAGTGGTATTAATGGTATATCTAACATAGATAATAGAAATATCTGTTTGAAGATCATCCATTATTTTATTAATCTTTTTAAAAATTTTATCCTGTTCTTCAAAACTTTCTGCATTTTTGAAAGAATTTATTAAAGGATTTAATTCTTTTTGAATTTTTTCAACAGTTATATTATGTACTTTAATTTCTGAAAATCTTTTCATCAAATTTCTCCTATAAAATCATTGATGGTTCATCCATTTCTTTTGGAGCATTTGCACCTAATAAAGCAAGAATAGTTGGAGCTATATTAGATAATTTACCATCTTCTCTTAAAATAACACCTTTTTTAGTTACACAGAATGGAACTAAATTGGAAGTATGAGCAGTGAAAGGATTACCATGTTCATCAATAATCTTTTCAGCATTACCATGGTCAGCAGTAATTAACATTACACCACCATTTTTTTCACACCATTTACATAATTCACCAACACAATAATCAACTGTTTCAACTGCTTTGACAACCGCTTTTTCAATTGCAGTATGGCCAACCATATCACAATTTGCAAAATTAACAATAGCAACATCTAAATCAAATTTATTTAATTCATTAATTAAAGCATCTAAAACTTTATATGCGGACATTTCTGGTTGTAAATCATATGTTGCAACCTTTGGTGAAGGAATTAAAACACGTCTACATCCTTTTAATTCAGGTCTTTCTACTCCATCATAATTTTTAGTTCCATCAAAGAAGAAAGTTACATGAGCATATTTTTCAGTTTCAGCAATTCTAAGTTGAGTGTATCCATTATTTGCTAAGAATTCGCCTAAAGTATTTTCCATTTTTGGTAAAGCAAAAGCGATGCTTCCTTTAACTGAATCAGCATATTTCATTGTACAAACAAAATGAATATCTTTTAAAGGATGTTTTGGTGAATATGCTTTCCAAGCATCAGTACCGTCATCTTTTTTACTTGGATGAGCATAAAATTCTGGATTTGTAAATAATGTAGCAATTTGAATAGCTCTATCAGGACGGAAATTCATAAAAATAATAGAATCGCCATCTTCAATTTGACTATTTAATCCTTTTTGATATGCAGGAATGATAAATTCATCAGAGGCTTCTTTACCTGTTGTTGGTAAATAATCATATTGATCTAATAAATATTTGTGATAATCGTCATAACTATTTCCATCATGATCAACTAAAACACGATAGCTAACATCTATACGATCTAAATTTTTATCTCTATCCATTGCCCAATATCTACCTGAAATTGTTGCAATATGTCCAATTCCTACTTCATCCATGGTTTTTTGAACTAAATCTAAATATTTAACACCTGCTTGAGGATCAACATCACGTCCATCCATAAATGCATGAACAAATACATCATCAAGGCCTTCCATCTTTGCCATTTTAATAATTGCACAAATATGGTTAACATGAGAATGAACTCCACCATCTGACATTAAACCAAATATATGAAGTTTTTTATGATTCTTTTTACAATTTTCCATCGCTTGTAAATATTTTTCATTTTTAAAGAAAGAACCATCTTTAACAGCTTTATTTATTAAAGTAAGTGATTGATAAACAATATGTCCTGCCCCAATATTTAAATGGCCAACTTCTGAATTTCCCATTTGACCTTCAGGTAATCCTACTGCTTCTCCAGAAGCTTCAATCAAAGTTGTAGGATATTCTTTAAATATTCTATCTAAATTTGGCTTTTTTGCTTCCGCAACACAATTTCCTTTTCCTGCTGGAGCGATACCATATCCATCCATAATACATAAAATTATTGGTTTTTTCATAAATTCCTCCTTGAATATTTTCACCCACATTATATTGTTTATTTATTAATAAATAAAGATATTGATTAAAGATTTTGAAAATGGTATTGTGAATATATGAATTTAGCAATTATTTTATCAGCCGGAATTGGCTCAAGAATGCAAACAAATTTACCAAAACAGTTTATTGAAATAAATAATAAACCACTTTTTATTTACACTCTTGAAAAATTTAACATCGATGAAATAAATCAAATTATTTTAGTAATTAATCAAGATTATAAAGATTTATATATTACTTACTTGAATAAATTTCCTATTAATAAAGATATAAAACTTGTTATAGGTGGCTCAACTCGTCAAGAATCAGTTAATAATGCATTACAAGAAATTTCTTGTGATGATTTTGATATTGTTTTAATTCATGATGGAGCAAGACCATTAATTGAAAAAAATACAATTATCAACAACATTGAAACATGTAAAAATTTTAAAACTCCTGTGATAACTATCACAAACATTGTTGATACAATTATTGATAAAGATTATAATTTATTAGATAGAAATAAATTATTAAGTGTGCAGACACCTCAAACATTTATGTTCTATCAAATTAATAAGCTTCATCAAAAAGCATTAAAAGATAATTTAATAAATATCAGTGATGATGGACAATTAGCAAAAAAATATGGTTTAAATATTAAATATGTTAATGGTTCTCGCCTTAATTTCAAAGTAACTGAAAAAGATGATATTAAATTATTTGAATTATTATTAAAAGAAGGTGAAAAATAATGGAATACCAAGTTGGAGATATTATGGTTGGTCAAGTAACTGGCATTCAGCCATATGGAGCATTTATTCGCTTTCCAAATGAAGAATGTGGATTAATTCATATTTCAGAAATATCCTCTTATTTTGTAAGAAATGTTTCTGATTATGTAAATGTTGGTCAACATGTTAGAGTAAAAATAATCGATATCTATGTAGAAAAAAATATGTATAGATTATCATTAAAACAAGTCGCAGAAAGACGTCGACAAAATATTCGTAAAATGAACAATGATGTTCAACCATTACGAAAAAAAAGGGTAACCATCTCAAAAATTGATTTTGCTCCTCTTCAAGCAAAATTACCTGAATGGATTAATATAGAATTAAAAAAAATGGAGGAAGAAAATGGTTAAATTAGATTTAACAAATACTATTGAAAAAATAGACTTTAAAAATTATGAAGAAAAAGTAAAAGAAATCAATAAAATGATTAATGAAAAAACAGGTAAAGGTAATGATTTCTTAGGTTGGACTACTTGGCCAACAGATTATGATAAAGAAGAATTTAATAGAATTAAAGAAGCCGCTAAAGAAATTAGAGACAACTATGACGTTTTAGTGGTCGCAGGTATCGGTGGAAGTTATTTAGGAGCAAGATGCGCTATTGAAGCTTTAAGAGGTCTTTATTCAAATGACAAATTAGAAATCATTTATTTAGGAAACACTTTATCTTCAACATATATTTCTCAAGTCTTAAAATATCTTGAAAAGAAAAATTTTGCTATTAATGTTATTTCTAAATCTGGAACAACCACAGAAACAAGTGTTGCTTTTAGATTATTAAAAGAATTATTAATTAAAAAAGTTGGTAAAGAAAAAGCTAATAAAGCAATTTACGCGACAACCGATAAAGCTCGTGGAGCTTTAAAACAAGAAGCTAATACTGAAGGATATAAAACTTTTGTTATTCCTGATGATATTGGAGGAAGATATTCAGTTATTACAGCAGTCGGTTTACTTCCAATCGCTGCAGCAGGACTTGATATAGACCAATTAATGTTAGGATGCGCTACTGCTCAAAAAGATTTAAATAACGATGATATTTATACTAATGTATGCTATCAATATGCAATTGCTAGACACCACTTCTATACACATAGTAAAGCAGTTGAATTATTTGTAACATATGAACCACAATTCACTCAAATTGGTGAATGGTTAAAACAATTATTTGGTGAATCAGAAGGAAAAGATAAAAAAGGCTTATTACCAGATTCAGTCACTTTCTCAACTGATTTACATTCTCTTGGTCAATTTATTCAACAAGGATCACCTGTTTTATTTGAAACAGTAGTTCTTGCCGAAAACCCTCTTGAAGATGTTGAAGTTCCTCATGATGAAGAAAATCTTGATGGTTTAAATTTCTTAGAAGGCAAGAAAATGTCTTTTGTTAATAAACAAGCATTTGAAGGCACTTTAAGAGCTCATGTTGATGATGGTAAAGTTCCAAACATCGTTATTTCTGTTGAAAAAATGGATGCTTATAATTTAGGATATCTTTTCTATTTCTTTATGAGAGCTTGTGCAATGTCTGCTTATTTATTAGACATTAACCCATTCAACCAACCAGGCGTTGAAATTTATAAAAAGAATATGTTCCATTTACTTGGAAAACCTGGATATTAATATTTAAATCAAATTTTAAAAGGCTATGAAGATTAATTCATAGTCTTTTTTAGTGAAGTTAATTTTATATTAAACTTATTAAAAATTTAAAATATCATTATTTAATAAAAAATCATATAACCCAATAATATAAACTCCATAATTATTATAATGTGGTTTAATTGAATCTTTCGTAATTATAATTTTTTTAAAAGCATCATCAATATGAAGAAGTGATTTTTGTTCTTGTTTAATTTTATCTTCACTATCTATAGTATAAGCCACTTGAATATAATATCTTTTATCAGCTTGATTACAAACAAAATCAACTTCAGTTTTCTTTAAAACACTTTTACCTTTACTATTTAACTCATACATTTCAACAACTCCGACATCAACATTATATCCACGCATGACAAGTTCATTATACACTATGTTTTCCATTAATTTAGGTTGTTCTAATTCTCTAAAATTAAGTCTTGAATTTCTTAACCCCATATCAGAAAAATAATATTTTAAAGGCGAATTAATATAATTTTTACCCATAATATCATAACGTTTAGGAGTTGAAATTAAAAACGAATCTTTAAAATATTCAATATATTTTTTGATTGTATCTGGATGAATTTTTACATGTTTAATTGAATCAAATGCGTTTGATAGTTTTGTTGGGTTAGTAAGTGAACCAATAGAAGAAGATAAAAAATCTAAAAGTTCACCAAGTTCAATCAAATTTACAATTTTATTTCTATCAATAATATCTTTTAAGTAAGTTTCTTCAAAAATATTGTTTAAATATTTAACTTTATCAGCTTCTAGTTTAAATTCAAATAATTTAGGAAGACCACCATATACTACATATTCATTATATGCTTCATCATTGGTTCCAGAGTAAACTTGTTTAAATTCTTTAAAAGATAATGGATTAACATGTATTTGCCAACCACGACCTCTAAATTCCGTTATTACATCTTTAGATAAAAATTTAGCATTACTTCCAGTAACATAAACATCTAAATTATTTTTTCTTAAATATCCATTTAAAACCGCTTCAAAGTTATCTAATAATTGAATTTCATCTAAAAGAATATAGTACATATCTTTATCTACTATTTTACTTTTAATATAATCATTAAATTTTTTAGGATCAACTTTTCTTTTTTTAATATTAATATCCAACAAATCTTCACCAATTAAATCTAAATAATCTTGAGAATCAAAAGCAAATTTAATGATATGATTTGGTTCAACATTATCGTTTAATAGATAATCATTAAATAATTCAAATAAAAGATAAGATTTACCAGAACGTTTAATACCAGTAATTACTTTAATCATCCCATTATGTTTAGAATCAATTAATTGGTTTAAATAAAAGTCTCTTTTAATAATCATACCAGCACCTCACAAGATATTTTATGGGTTTACCCATATTTTATTCACTGATATTTTATTAAAAAATTTATAAGAAATCAATAGAAGCAATAAAACACAAGATATTTTATGGGTTCACCATTAAAATAAATTTATCATACAAAAAAGTTGTGTATTTCCATAAAAGAAGTTCACAACTTTTTATACTATTTATTTAAATTTCAAATATAAAATTTATTACTTATTCTTGATAGAATGATTGGTTAATATTATCATTATTACCAGATTTAATTACATAATTAGCATAATCACCACTTGTAATAGTCGATGTATCTAATACTTTAGTAACATTATCACCATTTTTGACCTCAATAGAACCTAAAACAAAATGTTGTTCAAAATCATAGTGAGTATTTGTTTCAAGATAGACTCCCCATATTCCTGAATAAGTCATTTTGTTATCACCTGTTCCTCTAGAATATTCAAAACTTGAATAAGGAAAATAAACATAACCATCAAAAGAAGCAGGTAATATTAAATAACTTCCCCAACCTCTATTATTTGTTTGTTCAGTGGTTGAGCCATCTTTACCATATAATGTATAAGGAGCATCTTTTTTTAATAAAGCAATATCTGTATCAGTTTCATTAATAAATATATTTATATATGATACTTTTTTTGATAAATCTTTGATACGAAGAGCAAATCCTTCTCCTGACCAATTAATATTTTGGCTAGTTAATCTTAATGCTGATAGTTGATCAGCTTCTGTATATTTAAAAGAAATTTCTGATCCATTTAATGAGCCATTGAAAATACAAGTATCTTCTGGTTCTATTTCACCATTAAAGGTGGTATTAATAAAGTCACCATTATAATCTTTTATATATTTTGAATTATAATTTTTTGATGTTAAATTGCTTGTAGAAAGAACAGTTTTAATAATGTCTCCATTTAAAGTTTGAATTTCACCAACTTGATAATTTTGATAATCATCAAATTTCACAGATGTTTCTAAATATAGTCCATACACTGCTTCATAATTAAATGTTTTATTACCATTTCCATAATTATCTAAAATAACCATACTTGTATAAGGAATATAAATATAGCCATCAAAATTTAATGGAACATTCATATAATATCCATAATTTCTATTAGAAGTAGTAAGTTCTTTTGTACCATCAGAATTATATAAATAATATGATGCTCCTGTTGCAAGAGCCACACGATCTGAATCAAGTTCATTTAAGAAAACATTAATAAACATATTACTTGAAGAAATATTTTTCATTCTAATAGCAAATCCATCACCTGACCAATTGTTGGTATCTGGTTTTAAATATAAATCAGAAACAATATCAGTATCACTATGTTTAAAGGAAACAATTGCACCTTTTTCTAAATTTCCAGTAAATCCAGTATCAACAGGAATAGCATCTATTAAATTTTTAAATTCATTAATTAAATTTGTAACAGTTTCACTTGAAGTTGCAGCTTTAACTTTTTCAACATATTCATCAATTAAATCAAGAACTTTTTCTTCATTATTCTTACGATAGTTTACCGGATTAGCATAATTATTAACTGTTTCAATCCCATTTTTGATTGCTAAAGCTAATTCTTCTTTTTCATAATCAACATTTGTTTTTAAATTATCAGCATTTGATTTAAAAGTAGCTACAATTTCATCAATTTCACTACTAGAACTTGCCTTACTTATATTACTTTTTGCTTCAGTAATTAAATTGGCGAGTTGATTTTTTTCTTCATCACGATAATTATTAGAATCTTTATATGATTCAACTTCTAATGCTTTTTCATTTTTATAAGCTTCTAATTCTTCTTTTTCATAATCGGCATTTGTTTTTAAATTATCTGCATTCGTTTTAAAATTATTAACAATTGTTTCAATTTCATTAACGGAAGTTGCTTTATTAATAGAATTTTTTGCTTCAGTAATAAATTTATTTAATTCATTTTGTTCATTTTGGCGATAGTCATTGAGATTTTTATATTTTTCAACTTCTTTAATCGCTTGTTCTTTTTTAGTATTTAATTCCGTTTCAACATCAATAGTAGTGGTGCTTGTAGCAGGAGTTTGAGAAGTTTGATTATCATTATTACATCCAACTAAAGTAACAGTTCCCGCTAAAAATGTAATCATTAATAAAGATTTTAAAGTTTTATTTTTCATCTTGTATCCTTTCTAAAACATAATTTCTTCTTTTTTTGGTAATGACATAATTGCACCTTTTCTTTGTACACAAAGAGAAGATGCTTTTTGAGCATATAAAATTGCATTAGATAATGAATAATTATTTGCAAGAGAAGTTGCAAATGCTCCATTAAAGCAATCGCCTGCT
>FR889429.1:13926-15995 GCA_000432895.1 Firmicutes bacterium CAG:449
GCAATCGCCTGCTGCTGTTGTATCAAGTGCTTTGACCTTAAAGGCAGGTATTAATTTTTGTTCTTTTTTGTTATACAAATAAACACCTTTACTTCCTAAAGTAACAAGTAAATTACTTACTCCTTTATCTATTAATTTTTTACATGCACCATTAAAAGATGCTTCATCATTAATTTTTATGTTTGAAATTAAAGACAATTCTGTTTCATTAGGTGTTAAATATGTTACATTAATTAACAAATCATCAGGCAAAATTTTTCCAGGCGCTGGATTTAAAATAAAAATTTTATGATAAATTTTTGCTTGATCTGCTAAATGGCAAACTGTTTGTAAAGGTATTTCAAGTTGACTTACAATAATATCTGCTTCTTTAATTAAG
Organism: Firmicutes bacterium CAG:449; assembly: GCA_000432895.1. GTDB lineage: Bacteria > Bacillota_I > Bacilli_A > RFN20 > CAG-449 > CAG-449. Next base: position 14,306 of record FR889429.1, read on the forward strand.
TTGATATTATTATCAATATCATCAACACTTAAATCATCATTAGNNNACACTTAAATCATCATTAGCCCCAGGAGAAACAATAATTCTATTATCATGAATTTCTTCTTCGATAATAATTGATGCACATCCAGTACTTTTTTTTGAGACTTTTAAAACAGGTTTTACATTACACTTTTTTAATGTTTCTTTTAAAACCCTACCATGCGAATCATCACCAATTGCTCCAAGCATCGTAACATCACCACCAAGTAATCCTATTGCGCAAGCTTGATTAGCTCCTTTTCCACCTGGATTTTGCATAAATGCATTTCCAAATATTGTTTCACCTTGTTTAGGCAACAAATTCACATAAGTAACTAAATCCATATTAATACTACCAACAACTAAAATTTTCATATTTTTCTCATCCCCTTTCTTTTAGTTATTTTTTATTCTATCTTTTTCCTCTCTTTCTAAAGTTTCATAAACTCTACTACTCATTAAAACTATTAAATAAATCATCAAAGCAACCCCAAAGAAAAATATCAAAGGGAAAAACATATAAAATATGAAAGCAAAAGATAATATTATCATCCAAGAAGAGATAATCAATAAAATTTTTTTTCTTGCAATTAACGATGCTTTTTGAAAACTATCAAATGCTTTATCATTATCAAAATAAGTTATATATAAAGGTAATTCTATTATACTTGAAGTTAAAGCAATAACAATTCCAAAACAAATGATTAAACTTAGCCAAGCAAGCATGATATTTTCATTTCCTTTAATTAATTGATAATCTAAATAAATTAAATATGACAATAATAAATATATTGGTATAAAACAAATCCAATACTTAATTCCTAATTTCATATATTTTTTTATTAACAAGAAATAATCTTTAAAAGGATTAATATAACTTTCTTTTTCGCTTTTTAATAAATTCACTAAAGCAAATAAACTTGGAAAAAATAATATAGTTAATGAAAGAGCACTAACTAAAATAAATTCCAAATTCAAAACAAAAATATCTCCAGCTACTTTTAAAAATCGATAACCTTTTTTATTAGATTTATCCTCAAAGTCTTGCATAATTACTCACTAATTTCCATTGTATATTGATAAATGCGATATGATCCAAGAGTTCCCCAAAATGAATTTGGATAATTGTTAGCCACAGTAAATAAGCAATCTATATTCTTATTTGATAGTGTCCATCCATATGGATCAGTAACAAAACCAGCATTATGATTTAAATCAAATTTTGAAATTGAAACATTTATATTATCCATTTCATTCCACATATCTCCAACAACATTAAACAATGTATATCCTGGATAAAAATCTTTATTTTCAAAATCTTCTTCAAGATAATAAATACTTACACCTGAGCCAACATTTGCTCCTTCTGGGGTTGGATGATCATCTTTAATCATGTACATTCTACCACTTGTAGGATCATAAGCAAAATCAGCATTAGAAATATAATCTTGGGTATTGTTTAAGTTTTTTAACCCTCTAGTAAGAACTCTTTTATAGCCATCTGAAATCATTTGAGGATTATTTAAAGAAGTAAAATTCCATCTTTCAACACGAGTATATGTCGATTGACCATCTCCTACTGTATAAAAAAGAAGAACTTCACTTTTTTTATCAACTGACACCAAGCTCGGTTGTCCATATCCCCATTGAAATCCTTTATTAGCATTTT
>FR889429.1:16078-28620 GCA_000432895.1 Firmicutes bacterium CAG:449
CTAAACCAACTTCATTTTTTGTATTATCACTTGTTACACATCCTAAATAGGCCATTAAATAAGAATACTCTTCATTATTATATGAGAATTCTCCTTTTATCACACTAGGATCACAAACATGTCGAGAATCCCAAGTATCTTCAGTTGGTGATAAAACATAATTTATTTCACCATATACCCATCTACCATTATTATCTTTAATACCTTTTCTATAGACAATATAATCAGTAACATTACCATGAATTTTATTCGCACAATAATAAATATGCCTAACTCCATCTTCTTCAAATGATGTTGGACAATAATTATAAAAATAATCCATTTCTGTTTCATTTTCTTTATGTTCAAAAAGCTGATAAACTTCATTTTTATTATTTTCAAGAGAATTAATTGAATTAGAAGAACTATTCATATTACACCCTACACAAAGTAATGATAACAAACTTATAAATAAAATTTTTTTCATTTTGTGACCCCTTTTAAAAATTTATTTCATAACGAACTAATGCACTTGAAAACAAATAATCATCATTATCCGAACTACTTCCTGTAGCAGACACTGTAAAAACTAAAGTTAAATTTTCAGCAATTTTATTTGAATATTCATCACCAACTATACAAGCAGAATAAATTCTTTCCCATCCAAATTCTTGTGTTTCTTCTCCACCAAAATAAGATGTATCAAGATCAGTAATACTTCTTACTACTAGTTCCCACTTATAATCATTTGGATTCGTCAAAATATTAATATTAGCTTTAGAAACTTGAATTGAATCACTTGTTGCAGGTAAACTCATCACAGGATTACGATCTCTAACACAATATAATTCTTTACTTTCTTTATCTAAAATAAAATCAGCATTATTAAATACAACCTCACCAGATTTATCTTCTAAGCCTTTTGAAGAAACAGCAGAAGGCTCACTTGTTTTTATATCATCTAATGATGAACAATCGAAATAACTAACACGTGTTGTTGTAATAAGTGAATCAGCATATGTATAAAAACAATAAAATTTACCTTCCTGATCATAACTAACTAATGATGGCGCGCCCAGTCCATAACTTGATCCATATGCATATGAAGAATATTTAATAATAGGTTCATTCCCAACTTTTTGCCAAGATATTAAATCATCACTAACAGCAAACCCAATTTGATATAATTTATCTTTAACTTTTGAAGTTCCTTGAAAAGCCATTAAATATGAATATTCTTTATTTTGATAATTAAATTTTCCTTTTATAACATCTGGATTAGATACACGCATCGAATCCCAATCATTATCACTAGCTCTTAAAACAACTTTTGCTTTTTCATATTCCATTGTTCCATTAGAATTTTCTTGACCAATACGTAAAGCAATACAATCTTTATTAACAAACATTTCCTCATTAGTGGTATAAAAAATATATTCTTTACCATTTTCTTTAAATACAGATGGGTCTTTGTCGTTAATTCCTAAAGAATCATTAAATATTGGAGCAATACCATAATTTGTTTTATTAATAAAAATTTCTGAATTATTTTCTCCACAACTTACTAACAAAATAATTGGCAATAAAAACTTTACATTTTTCATTATTTATTTCTCCCCATATTATTTTTAATTGAATTTTCACTTTCTTCAAAAAAAGATGAAATTTGTGTTTTATTATAGTAAATTCCACAATCAGAAATAACAAATGATAACCCTTCATTGTTAGAGCAATCACTTGTAATATACATTCCTGCCATATTTTGACTTACATCTAAGAATAAATCACCATCTGTACACCAACTTGGTACTGAATATTGTTCAAAAGCAATACGAATATAACCTTCAAATCCAATAGGAATAACAATTGCTGGTTTAGCCATTCTAATAAATTCTTGATTTGTATTAATATCATAATACATAATCATTGCACCTAATTGAACATTCCATCTTTCAGTTATATTTTTATTGTTCTTTTTTGTTATTTCATCAAATTCAAGATTCATAATAATTTCTTTTCGTGAAAGATTTTTTAAATAACAAGTAATTCCTTCTGCTTTTTGATCATGATTAACTCCACCATCAGACCAATTATTCCAATCAGAAGTATAATATTTAGGAAATACATTAATTGAACCATAAATATTATTATTTGGAATAACTTCTCCGATATCTACTTGCATACCTTTTTTATTATTATAAGTATCAACTAATGAAGTTGTAAATTTTGATCCACCAGTCCACACAGGAAATTCTTTATTTAATTCAGCATCATCTTTAACATGAGAGAAAGTTTCTAAATACTTTACATCACCTTCTCTTGCAGCAATTAAAGATTCTTCTTCATAACGAGTAAAACGAATATATTCCTCATTTAAATTTTTTACATATGTTGAAGCAAATTCTTCATTAGATAATAGACTTGGATTAACTAATTTTAAAGTTGAAGAATCTTTTTTAATAATATCAATATCACCAAATGTTAAAATTGTAAATGCATCATAGTTTTTAAAAACAGATGTTGAAAATACAATAGAACGTACATCAGTTTTATCTGCAGCAGTAACTGTATTAAATAAATCAAACGGAATAATCATATACCCATCAAACAATGCAGGAATAACCACTGCTGAATCCCAATCTCTCCAAGAATTAATAGAAATAATATTGTCATTAGTCTTAAAGAAAATATTCTTTTTAACACTTTTATTAACTTGATATGTTGTTCCTTTTCTATTTTTAACTCCTATCGTAATAGGGGTAGAGATTGATGTATGATTTTTAATTCGAAATGATAAAGATGAACAATCATCTCCATAATTCTTAATTGTAGGCACTATTCCAAATTGAGAAACAATATCACTTTCCGCTCCAATATAAGACACTTGTAACCCTTTATCTAATTTTCCATTTAACTTAACTTGAGAATAATCTATATCAGAGGAAATATCTCCTCCCCCAACACTTTCGTGTTCAATATTGATATACTTACCATTGTAATCTTTGCAATAATAGTTAGTATAAGTATAATCGTTTAGTAATTTTGAATCTAAGACTATATTAGAAACATTGTTATTTAAAACTTCTAAACCACCTAAAGAATAAGAAGAAAATGCATCATAAAAAGTATTAACTTCTAAATACATTCCATAAACTGAATCATAACTAAAAGATCCATTCCCATTTCCATATCCATTAACTAACCCAAAACTTTGATAAGGTAAGTATATATATCCATCAAATGAAGCAGGTAAAATAATTGCTTTATCTCCTTCACGATAATTTTTACTTTCTTTAGTTCCATCTAAAGAATATAAGTAATAATTATTAAGTTCACCTATTCCTGCTTGTACACGATCAGAATCAGTTTCATTCAAAAAAATAAATAATGGTGATCCATTGCCACTTGTAATATGATTTTTTATACGAAAACTAATTCCTTCTCCAGAAAAATCATTTGTAACATTTGGCTTTAATAAAAGTGTTGCTCTTAAATCAGTATTTGAATTAGAATAAGAAACTTTAACTCCACCTTCTAGTGTTGCTTTGAATGTGTCACTAGCAAAAACATTTGTTATACTAGAAAATGATGATAAAGCAAGTAAACCCAATAATAAAAGTCCTTTTTTCATATATATTCACCTTTCAATATTCTTGATTTCAAAGATAGTTCTTACAAAATAGTTAAAGAATTTTTCTACATCAACTTCTTTTGCATAATAAATATCATTACCATCATCAGAAAAATAAGTTACAGCTCTTTTTTCATTTTCTAATCCAACTTTAATTTTTGCTTTTTCAAAGTTACAAAAATCATCAAATAAACAAGCTATAGCTAATGGATCATGCATAACTGGCATATTAAATTCATAATGTTTAAACCATTTTTCCATCATTTCGCTAATTAAAGCATATTTTTCTTTTTTTACATTTTTAAGTAGTTCTCGGTATTTACTAGTTAATTGACATTTCAAAGTTACATTTAATCCAACAATGTATAAATTCACTTTTGAAGAAAAAACAATTCTTGCAGCTTCCGGATCACAAAAGATATTCCATTCTTTTGTATTAACATTAGTTGGATCTCCTCCCATTAATCTCACCTCTTTAATCAATGGAACAATTGAAGGATCCTTTCTAATAGCCATAGCTAAATTTGTTAAAGGGCCAATTCCAAAAATAATAACTTGATGAGGATATTGATGAATACTTTCAATAATAAAATCAATTGCATGCTTTTTTTCAATTCTTCCTTCGTTCATTTTTTCTAAATACTGAGGAAGATAGTATTTACCATATTCATCTACAGTTTCTTTTTCCAAAATATTTTTTGGCACTAAATCTTTAATTTCTGCAATTAAAGGATTATCGCATCCACAATAGACATTAATGTTTCTTTTAAATGTTGATATTAAATAACTTGCCATTTTTCCTCTTTGACGAGTATTACGAAAAACAGTAGTAACACCTATTAAGTCTGCTTGTTTTTCTTGAAGCAAAATTGCTAAAGCAAAAGCATCATCAATATCATCACCAATATCTGTATCCAATATTATTTTATATTTATTCATGAGTAGCACCTTTCCAATAAGAGAAATCACCATTTGGTCCAGTTTTTGGAGAAACATAGTTTTCCATATTCTTTGGCCATGCATATGTCAATTTTAAAGCTTCTTTAGCACGTTTATAACTTTGTGAATTAAATTCAATTACTTTTTCAAGCATACAATTTTTCTTCATATAAGAAATTCCTTGATCATAATATTGTCTGGCTTGTTCTTTATTAGAAGAACGTAAAACTTTTGCTAAATATGAACTCGACCATCTTTGTACACCTTTTGTTTCATTAACTGATACTTCATTATATGATTTATCAGAAGTATCATCCTTTAAAAAAGAAGCTGTATAATCATAACTATATGGGGAAATTGGCTTTTTAAGATTATCAATATAAATATCTACATCTTTCCTTCCATTTAAAGGTTTAATTTTATTAATATAAGCAAGATTCATCATTAATGTCATTTGATACAATCCATATTTTCCAGTATCATCATTATTTACACTATTTAAATAAGTATCGGTCCATTTAATTTCAGTATGTTTATCATCGACCCAATTCCAAGTTTCACCTTCTAAACCAAATGCAACCAATCTTTGACCTTCTTCAGAGTAAAGGAAATCTAACAATTTAATAATTTTATCTGGTCTTTTAGCGTTAGTAGTAACCATTGTATATAAATATCCCATTCCTCTAATATCTTGAAGAATTGGATCATCACCTTCATAATTTCTTAAAATTAAAGGTACATATTTAATATCAGAATTATATGATGCAATAAAACCTTGTTGATAATCTTGAGGTGTAACCATTGAAACAAAAACATTTCCTGAGGCAATTTTAGTTCTAATTTGAGATGCATTCATTGAAAAGTTTTCATCCATTATTAATTTGTTATTATAACATTCATTTAAAAAAGATAGAGTTTCATAGTATTTTTCATGAGTCATATTATAAACATAATTGCCTTGTTCATCTTCAAATGGAGTAGCAAAATATTGAGATAACCATTTTACAGAATCATTTCCTTCACTATCAAATACATCCAATTGCACTGGTATAGAATTACTATATTTACTTTTAATATAATTACATCCAGCAATGAATGATTCAGGGCTTGTCATATCACCATCAATATGAGCACATGCTTCTTTATACCAATCCTCACGAACTAAAATTCCACCATTGGGTTCCATTTTTTCATCACTAGAAACATATTTATTATCTACCAAAGAAAAATCATCTAATGATAAATTAATAGTTTGACGATATGTTTCAAAATAAGATTTATCATTTAAACTTGGTAAAGAACAAATAATATTATCCTCATAAAGAGTGTATTCATAACATCCACCATTATTCATAACAATTAAACCAACATTTGTATAAGTATCAAATGTGTAATTTGGTTGTTGATAATAAGAAAATGTTCCTTCACTATTTTGATAAGTAGTATGGAATTTATTACTTAAACTAGTCAATAATTCATTTAAAGTATTTTTTTCTTCAATAGAAGAATTATTTGTTTCTCCACATCCTACTAATAATAAGCCTAAACTTACTAACAATAAACTTTTTTTCATATAACCTCCACTTCTAAAGAATAAATAACATTACTAGAATATTTCATTGCAATATTTAATTTTGCTTTTCCAGTAGTTAATGCCACTATTGTATCATCTTCTACACTTAAAACTACTTGATTATTTAAATTTTCCACACTCACTATATCAATATAAGAATAATCTAAAGCAGTTGAAGGGGCAAATTCATCTAAATTAATAGAAGAAGAAAATACATAATCATTAACATGAATTGCTCTAGAATAACTTGCTTTTTTAATTTCACTAACAAAATAATCATTTGGATTAATTGGACATTCATTTTTTGAATTATCAATTAAAAAATCAATATCCATCGAATAAACATCAATAGGTTCAGCACCTTCTTTTAAACAATCATTTTCAATATCAAACAATTCATCACCATAATCATTAACAAGATATTTAATTGAACTTAAATTATCATTTTCAAAAGTAAAATCACAAGTAAATGTTTTATAATCACAATTAATTCCATTACTCCAAACATTTTTTGAAAAAGAAGAAAAATTAGTTACATTATTATTAGTAGAAACCACTATTTTATCTTGTTTAACATATCCAGAATAAGCATCTTGAAATTGATTAAAAAAATTATTAATATATTTTGATTTTTTTAGATTATTTTCTGCTTCAGTTAAACTAATTTGATTATTAGAAGGTTTAGAATCTACAATTTCTTGCTTTCTAACATAACTAGATGAAGAAATCAAAATATCAAAATAATTATTATCTTCAATTCCTACATAAGTTTTAGCTTCATCAAATTTTTCATTACCAAGAACATAATATGTTTCAACTTGTTCAATATAATAAGCCTTATCATAACGATATAATTTTTCTTCATTAGTTCTTTTTGAACTAACTTTATTTTCTTTATAATGAATTTCTTTATAACTAGTTTCATCAAAACTATTTAACATCTCTAATAAGCCAGAAAAAGAATTAATATTATTATCTTTAAGAACTTCAAGATCAAAAACTGAAGTAAAAAAATCATTATAAGCAGTAATTTGACAAGTTCCTACATTATAAGCAGTAACCACTCCATCATTAACTCTAGCAATAAAATTATTAGATGACATCCATTTAACATCACCATCATAAGAAAGTGTTAAAGTTTGACTTTCATTGACTTTCATTTGCTTATTACCATTAATAGTAACATTTAAAGAAGTATTGTCATTAACATTACCACCACAAGAAAATAATAAAGGTAAAAGTAAAAATAAATATTTCTTCATCTATTATTCCTCCACAATAATTTCCTTCGTATCAAATAATTTTTCATTACTAGCACAAGTAATCTTAATAACTGCTTTACCAACTTTTAAGCCTCTTATTTTATCATTATCTTCAATAGCAATAATATCTTCACCTTCAATAATTTCTAAAATAACTGAATTATCAGCTTCATAAGGTAAAACAGTATACCATATATAAATCGTTTCATTTACTTTAACAGTTGAGGACATAAAACTATCAAAACTAACACTTTCTGGTTTTACTTCTTCAATAACAATATTAACTTTTCTAGAAATACCATTAATTGAAGTAAATACTAATTCAACTTCACCAGCACTTGTACAATTAATTTTATTATAAGTAGTAACATTTCCACCTTTAGAATTAACTTCAATACTCATATTAATAAAAGCATTACTAGGATTAACATTTATTACATTATAATAAACATCTTCACCTACTTTAAAAATATAACTTTCATTAGTTAATCCTTCATCTTTATATAATTTAATATCAAAGGATGAAGGCAAAAAAGAAGTAGGAACTACATTAACATCTTTTTCAAGTCCTCTACAAGACCAAGTTAAAAAATATGATAAATATTTTTTATTGCTAGTATCTTCATTAAATTCATTCTTTGATAAATCATAATCAAAATATTTATTGCTTGAATAAGAAACTTCTACAATTTTTTCTTCTTCAATTATTAGATGCATTGATTTAACTAAATAATATTTATCTTCCCAATAAAAGTTACTCTCACATTCTTTTTTTATAGATAAAACAATATTCAATTTATTATCTTCAAAATAATTAGTAATTTCACTTGCATTATCATAATCCATATATGATGAGTCAAATGTAATATAATTTAAAGCACTAAGAAGACCTGTTTGACCAGTTTCTGAATCATAAAACAATTCTTTATTATCATACTCATTTAATTGAGTAGAAAAATTATCATAGCTTGTACTTGGAACAGATTTTACCATTGAATAATCCTTATTATTATAAGTACCTAAAAATGAGTATTCAGTAGAAGTAACTTCTTTACTAACATAATCCATATATTTTTTTATTGAAGTAACAGATGGGCCTTGATAATAAGAGATTTCATTTTCAAAGTAAGTAGTTTCATTATCTGATTTAATATAAGAAGTAAATAAAGTTTTAGAAAGTTGATCTTTTTCATTTTCAATATTTTTATTTAAAACTTCTTTTAAATCATTAGAAGAATAATTTTTAACTGTAATTTCTTTAACATCTTCTTTATCTTCTAAACTTACTTTTAAAAAAGCATGACCTTCTTTAATAGCAATAACTTTATTATCAATAATTTTTAAAACATCTTCATTTAAAGAAGTTAAAGTATATTGTAAATTACTAGGAACTGTTTTAACTTGAAAAACAACTTCATCACCAACTTTTAAAGAGGTATTTTCAATTACTAATTCAACACTATGTTCTTGTTCAATTGAAGATGTTTCATTACTTGAAGAAGACTCACTACTTGAAGATTCAGTATTTGAAGAAGTATTACTACTATTTTCACTAATTGAACTATAACTACTATTAGAAGAAGTATCACTTGTTGAAGTTTGACTACAGCCAATTAACAATAAACTTAATAAAAAATATACACTTTTTTTCATAACGCACTCCTTTCTTGATAAACGCCTGAAAGATAGAATATCTTATTTTTATAAACTAAGCAATAAAATCAAAACAAACTGATATATTTAAATATATTAAAGTCAAAAAATTATCATAAATTCTAATAATTTAATGCAAAAAAATAAAATACATAAAACAACAAATTGATTTCGGTAATAAATTATCGATTTTGCATAGACAGATAAAAATTTAATGCTTATAATTTTATATGAACGTGTTCATAAAGGAGTTTTATGCCTAAAATTATTGAAGCAAATAAAGATAGTATTATCTTAATTGTGAAAAAATTAATTCAAGAAAAAAGATATAATGAGCTAAATTGTCGTCAGATTGCTAAAATTGCTAATATTAGTTCAGGTACTCTTTATCATTTCTTTTCCTCAAAAATGGAAATGATTGCTTACGTTCTTTTAGATGATTGGAATAAAACAATTCATCAAATTCAGACACAAGTTCCTTTAAAAGAAGGCTTAAAAAACATTTATGATGGCATCAGTTCATTTTCTAAAAATTATTATTCTTTATGGGAATATTCAAAGCAAAATTCTTTTGAATATGTTTCTTATTTGAGTAAGCATTCATTATTAATAAATCAAATTCAAGAAGTTTTATTAAAAATAATAAACTACAACAATTTAACTATCGATAATGATATTTTAGAATTCATTTCCGAAACAATTTTATCTTATTCAACTCGACTAATTGATTATCATAAGATTGAAAAAATATTCATTAAATTAATAGGAGGAGCGAATTAATGGATAATAGTTTTAAAGACATAAGAATCGTAGATAATTTCTACCAATCTTCTTCATTTTTTCCAATGCCACTTTGCTTAATTGGTACTTTAGATGAAAAAGGCTCACTTACAAGTTTTGGATCATACTCTTTATGTTTTCCTTATTACATTGCAGGAAAAGGATATTATGCAATGGTCTTAGAATGTAGAAACAATTCTAACACATGCAAAGGTATATTAAGACATGGTAAATGTACAATTAACTTCTTACCATTTTCAAAAAAGAATTTTGCTGAACATGTAAGATTAGGATTCCCTGGTGATACTCCAGAAGAAAAAATGAAAGACTTCAAATTCACTGTTGATGAAGGAAAATCAAAACAAGACGATCCAGAAAATAATTATCCAAAAATTATTAAAGAAGCATATCAAGTTTTTGAATGTACTTGGGTTAAAGAATTAGATAACGCTCAAGATGATAAAATCCAAGAAGAATATAATGAACCTTATCATAACTTCAATGGTATTACTTCTAAATATGGTGCTCACTTCATCTTAAAAATTGATCATATCTTATTAAAAGAAAAATATTATGATGCAATTGTTCAAGGTGTTAATAGAAAGAATTTCTGTCCATTACCAACTAACTGGGGTTATAGAGACAGTAAATATTTTTGGTGTTCAAATTATGAAAAACCAATTTCAGTAGGAATTCCTGATAAAGAAGTTGATATTACTTCTGTTAAATACGCTGCTAAAAGATTAAATACTGATGTCAAATTCACTGATGAAGCATTAAAAATGTTAGTTAAAGTTCCAAGACCTTTCTTGAAACTCGTTTTACAAGGATGCGTTGATTGGGCTAATAAAAACAATGTTAAACTTATCACTGAAAAAGAAATGAAAATCATTAACGATAAACGCTCAAAAGAAAAAAATAGAGGTTAATATATGAAAGTTTGTTTAGCAGGAGCTTTTGGAAATTTCGGAAAAGAGATTTTCAAAAAATTAATCAAAGCTTGACAAAAAGTTATTGCTTGTAATGTGAAAAAAATTATAACTTTGAACAAAATCGATATTAAAAATATAATACCTCCTACGATATTGGGAGGTATTTTTTATGTCGTTTATTTAAGCACAATTTAATCATAAATTATCTTTTACACTTTTTTCTAGCGAGTTTTTATAATCTTTTACACTTTTTTCTATGGAATTTTAAATAATACACTCCATAAGGTGGAGAATTAACTTAAAAAAATGGAAAACCGGGAAATTTAAGTATCATTTTTATTGGAAAACCGTAATTTTTTGGTATAATAAAACATGGAAAAGCGGAGATTTTAACAATGTTTAGAAAAATAGAAAGTTATATAAAAGAATATTTAAATTCTCAAACAAACAAAATATTATGTATCAATGGAGCAAGACAAGTTGGAAAATCATATATTATAAGAAAACTTTGTAACCAACACTTTAAAAATTATATTGAACTTAATATGGCAAATGATAAAGTTGGTGATCAATTATTTAAAAATGTCAAAACAATTGATGAATTTTATATTGAAACAAGTGTTATCGCTGGCGAAAAAATGTTTGCAAGAGATAACACCATTATTTTTATCGATGAAATACAAGAGTATCCTCAACTATTAACATTATTAAAACCATTAAGTGAAGATAATAAATATCGTTATATCTGCAGTGGATCTGCTCTTGGTGTATCTTTAATAAATACAACTTTAATTCCAATAGGAACTATAATAGAGAAAAAAATGTATCCTATGGATTTTGAGGAATTTTTATTAGCAAATTCAATTGGACAAAACGTAATCAATCATTTAAAACAATGCTACCAAGAAAAAAAGTCAATAGAATTATCATTACATAATAAAATATTACAATTATTTAAAACATATTTAATTGTCGGAGGAATGCCTGATGCAATTAAAACTTATATTGAAACCAAAAACATTATAAAAGTGAGAGAAATCCAACAAAACATCATTAATTATTATGGAATAGATGCTTCTAAATATGATATAGAACATAAATTAAAAATTAAAAGAATATATGATCTTGTCCCATCTAATATTGAAAATAAAGTTAAAAGAATTCAATATACAAAAATAGAAAACAATAATGATGCAAGATATACAAATTATATTGATGAATTTGATTATTTATTTTCTTCAGGAATTGTTTTAAACACTAAAGCAATTAGTGAACCAAAATTTCCATTAATCCAATCAAGTTCTAAAAATTTAATAAAGTTATATTTAAACGATGTTGGTCTACTTACCAATATTTTATATAAAAATAATATTAATGCCATTTTAAATGACCAAAAAGGAGTTAATTTAGGTGCTGTTTATGAAACAGTAGTAGCCGAAGAATTATCTTCACACAATCATCAATTATTTTATTACGATAGAAAAAATGTTGGTGAAGTAGACTATTTAATAGATGATTATGATAGTTTATCAATTTTGCCTTTAGAAATAAAATCTGGAAAAGATTACTTAAATTTTAAAGCTCTACCAAAACTTCTAAAAGAACCAAATTATCGAATACAAAATGGCTATGTTTTTAGTAATAATCAAGAAGTTAAAATAGATGAGAAAATTATCTTCATGCCAATATATTACATTATGTTTTTATAAACTTTTATTTTACACGAATTGATTCTGCAAGAATTCATTCGTTTAAATATTAATTTATACTTCTGTAAGCGTTAAAAGAATTTA
>FR889430.1:0-9280 GCA_000432895.1 Firmicutes bacterium CAG:449
AATAAAGCGGCAATAAATGCGTGACCACTTGGATTGACGTGCATGATCGGATTGTTAGCACAATAGCAATACAAGTTCAATCCATTAATGCTTTTTTGATCTAAATATTCGATTGAATCTGGTGAAATCCATCTACATAATTCTGGCGAATAATATCTAGAGTTGCAATAGAATAACTGAGTTTCTTCATCATAATAACATTTATATCTTATAGGATTAATTGTACCTAAAGATACTCCACTTTTATCATAGTCAATTACTACTTCACCATATGGTAAATATCCATATTCAACAATTAATTCTCCTTCATTATTTATTAATCCAATTACTTCATTTAATTGATTTATAAAATAATAATATCGGTCTAATAAAATATTCTTACCATTGTATCTTTTTAATATTGATGGTCTACCCTCTATATCATATATAAACACTAATACATATTCAAGATTTCCACTTTCTCTATAATGTCCTTCTTTAATTAAATTTCCATTTAAATCATAAATAAATTTAACAATTTTTCCATTAATCCACTTTTATTATATTCATATTTTCCAAAACAAAAACCCAGATTTCTCTGGGCTTATAACTTTAATTAATATTATATTTTTATTTATCTTCTTCAGTTTTTACTTCTACAGTAACTGCATCTTCACTAATTACTTTTTCTTCTACTTTATTATCTTTTTTAAAACTAACTAAGACTCTAGCTAAGATACCTAAAATAAGAGCGCAAGCAACTTCTGTAATTGTAATTTGACCAAATGATAAAGTCATTCCACCAACACCAGCAATTAAGATAACTGAGACAACAAATAAATTTTTATTATCTTCTAAGTCAACTTTTTGAATCATCTTTAATCCTGATACTGCAATGAAACCATATAAAGCAATACATACTCCACCCATAACACAAGAAGGAATTGTAGCTAAGAATGTAACAAATGGACCAACGAAAGATGCTAACATACACATAATTGCAGTAACAAAGATTGTACTAACAGAAGCATTTCTACTAATAGCAACACAACCAACTGATTCACCATAAGTAGTATTTGGACATCCACCAAAGATTGCACCAGCCATAGAACCAACACCATCACCAAGCAATGTTTTATCAAGTCCTGGATCTTTTAATAAATCACTACCAATAACTGTTGATAAGTTTTTATGATCAGCAATATGTTCAGCAAAGACAACGAATGCAACAGGTACATAAGCAACAGCAATTGTTCCTAAATTACTCCAAGTAAATTCATTAAATCCTTTAATAGCAGTTAAGAAAGTAAAATCAGGATACCATTTAATACTATTAAATAATTCAAAGTTAACAATCTTTAAAGCATCAACATTACATAAATAACCAAATCCAGTAAAGATAGCGGCTAAAGCATAACCTGCTAAGATTCCAATAATAAATGGAATCATCTTTAACATCTTTTTACCATAAACTGAACATGCAATTGTTGCACCTAAAGTAACAATTCCACATAAAACAGCTAAGTAAGGTGAGCAAATTGAAACTCCATCAATTCTAATTCCACCATTAGATAAATCTCCAACAGCATTTCCTGCTAAACTTAAACCAATAATTGCAACAGTTGGGCCTATAACAACTGGAGGCATTAATTTATTAACCCAATTAGAACCACATTTTTTAACAATTAATGCTAAGAAAACATAAACAAGTCCTGCTAAAATTGCACCAATAATTAAACCTAAATAACCAACGCTCATTGATACGCCACCAGCAAATGCTGCTGTCATACTTCCTAAGAAAGCAAATGAACTTCCTAAGAAAACTGGGCTTCTAAATTTTGTAAATAATAAATAAACGATTGTTCCAACACCTGCACCAAATAATGCTGCAGATTGGCTCATTCCATGTCCTACAGCTGTTGGAACAGCAATAGTAGCTGCTAAAATTGCTAAGACTTGTTGAAAGGCAAAAATTAATGTTTTGCCAAATGGTGGACGATCATGTACACCGTAGATTAAATTGTTTTCCATTTTTTCTCCCATCTTTTTAATCTTTTGAATTTAATGAAACACTCATTTCTCCATCTGTTTCATTAAACTTTACTGCGATTACTTCTTCTAGTGAGGTAGGAACGTTTTTTCCAACATAATCAGCTCTTATAGGCAATTCACGATGACCTCGATCAACAAGTACCGCTAACTGAATTGTTTTTGGACGCCCAAGTTTCATAATCGCATCAATTGCCGCACGCACAGTTCGACCAGTGAAAATCACATCATCGCATAAAACAACATTTTTTCCTTTGATATCAAAACTAACATTCGAATTATTAACTAAAGGCATTTGTGATAACTCAGATAAATCATCACGATATAAAGTTATATCTAAAGTCCCCATCAACAATTCTTTTCCACTAATCTCTTTAATTTTATTTTTAATTAGATTAGCCATTGGAACACCTCTTGTCTTGATACCAATCAAAACAACATCATCTACACCATTGTTTTTTTCAATGATTTCGTGTGAAATACGACTCAATGCTCTTTGCATTGCTATTTCATTAAATAAAACGGTCTTTAATTTCAATTTCATTTACCTCCTAATGAAAAAATGTCTTGTCATAAGGTACAACAAGACATAGAAATTACTTAGAATGATATAGCCACAGCTACACTTTTGAATCTTGTCGGTATCTCTTGTACCAAATTAAAGATTATTTTATTCCTCTATAGTTTATCAATTCAAAAATAAAATTGCAATTATAATTTTAAATAATTGCTAATCTTCATTTTCATAAAAAATATTCATTGCTCTAAGAACATCTTTTTTCATTCTTTCTGTAGCAAAAGTCGCTATTTCGTGATAAAAAGTAATATCTTTTTGACAGATTTCTCTAGCGGCATATACTCCTTCACGTGCCATATATGAATAATAATTAATTTTTCTTACACCAAATTTAATTGCTTTTTTATAATCTTCTTCATTAACTCCAGATCCACCATGCATAACTAAAGGAAGATTACATAATTTAGAAATCTTTTCAATACGAGGAAAATCTAACTCTGGTTTTTGTTTATATATACCATGAGCAGTTCCAAATGAACATGCTAAAGCATCAATTTTAGTATCATCAACAAATCTTTTAGCAAGCAAAGGATCAGTATACATTTCCTCTTTAGTCAATTTCTTTTTATCACCTGCTTCTCTTCCACCTAAAATACCAATTTCCGCTTCCACAGAAACATTTTTTTCTCTTGCAAGCTTTACTGCTTCTTTAGTTAATTTAACATTTTCTTCATATGGTAAACTAGAAGCATCAAACATAACCGAAGTAAAACCAATATCTAAAGCTTTTTTTAAATAAGCAATATCTTCACAATGATCTAAATGCACACAAACATCAACTTTTGCTCTTTTAGCCATTAAAATCATAATTGGTCCAACTATATCAAGAGGAGCATATTTTTCATGGCATTCTGCATGCATAATAATAACTGGCACATTTTTTTCTTCAGATGCAGAAATAACTGCCATCATATTTTCTAAATTAGGTGTATTAAACGAACCAATAGCACAATGATTTTTTTCTGCATACTCTAATACTTTATTTAAATTAACTAACATTTTTATTTTCTCCTATCTATAATTTGTACTTCAAATTCATATTGTTTGGTTTGATTTGGTTTAATAAACTGTAAATATCCTTCTTTTCTAGCAACATTTCTTCCATCAGGGAAGCAATTACCAGGTTCAAGACCTAAAACATAATCTCTCACTCTTAACATTTTCCATTCTGTTAAAAAAGGTAAAACATTACTATCAAAATTAATAATTATTTCTTTATTTAATTTTGGTTGATATACTTTTACTTCACCAAAAGTGTTAAATTTATGATAATAACATTTTTCTTGAATATTTGGTTTTGGTTCATGAATGATTTGATAATTTTTTATATCTTCTTCAGCGTATTTATTCCTTGGTTTTATTTCACTTGAATTAATGCTTAAAATAGCTTCTTCATCTAAAAAAGGATAGCCTAAATTAATATGATAAAGAATTTCAAGAGGAGTAATTTCATCTCCCCTATTAGAAATCACATCATTAACTATAAATTTATTTTCTTTTTTAGAAATTTTGATTGTTCTTTTTAAAATTAATTTATGAGAAAAAATCTTTTCATCTAAAATTAAAGCTTTACAAATTAAGTAATCTTCATCTTCTTCATAATTAGCATTTTCACAAGGAATATTACTATAAGTTCCATGAAGAGGCAATTCTTCATTATTATCAACATTTGCTGAACCTACTTGTGTTAATCCACAGGTAGTTAAAAATCCTGCTGAAAACGATTTTAAAAAACCATCTTTTTGATCATCATAATACTTACTATTAACATATCCATTAGGTGTAAGATAACTAATATTTTTTCCATCAATAGTTAATGAAACAATATCAAATCCTCGATCAAGATTAATATACATTTCTAAACCTAAACCATTTTTTATATGCCAAATTTTACATCCATTACCTAATGAAGAAGTTAAAATATACTCTTGCTTACCATATAATTGATATTCATGACCAATATAATCAAATTTATTCATTTTCAATTCCTTTCATTAAAGGGTATATTCTTTTATATTTATTAAATATTTTTAAATACTTTTTATGTTTTTCTTTATTTGGATAATAAATTTTTTTAATTTTAACCATTTTATCCATTCCTTCTTCAAGTGAAGAAAACACTCCAAGTTTTGTTCCTACAACAATTCCACATCCTATACTTCCAGAATTAATATTCTCCAATTGATAAATATTTAAATTTAAAACATCCGCTTTAATTTGCATCCATTTATCATTTTTTGCTCCACCTCCAGAAACATATAATTTATTAATACAAATACCATTTTCTTTTAGTAAATCAATGGATAATTTCATTTCATAAGTTAAAGATTCTAAAGTAGCTTGATAAATATCATAACTAGTCGTACCTAAAGATAAATTACAAATCATTCCTTTTGCTTTTAAATCCATATATGGAGTTGAAGAGCCAGCAAAATATGGAAGAATTAACACATTACTTGGTTCATCTTTAATTTTTGTATTTAAATAAACATAATCTTCTTTTAAAGAAGAAAAGAAAGTATTCTTCACCCAATCTAATAAAGCTCCCGAAGTATTATTTAGAATATAACAAACATTTAAATTATTTATATATGGGATTACTCCATATCCTTTTTCATATAAAACATCTTTTTTTTCTTTAAAAGCGATAGTAATGCATTCACAAGTTCCACATCCATCTATCGCATTACCTTCTAATAAAACATGCCCACCTATAGCGTTAGAAATTTGATCATGAGAAATAGCAAAAATTTTAATATTTAAGTAATCACCAACATAACTACCACTTTCACAAGGTATAGAAAATAACTCACTTGATAAATCTACTTTAGTTAAGATTTCATTAGACCAACAATGTCTATTAATATCAAAACATAAACTTCGACTAGCCAAAGAATAATCAATATATCTTTTTTTAGTTAAAGAATAAATAATAAAATCCTCTATTAAAAATATTTTATTAACTTTTTTAAATTCTTCTTTATATTCATTTCTTAAAGCAATAATTTTACTTAAAGAAAACATTCCTCTTCCAATTTGACCAGTAATTTGTCCTAATTTTTCTTTGCCAATTAAATCTTCTATCTCTTTAGCTTCTTTTTCGCCTCTAGTATCTGTATAAAGTAATGAAGGTAAAATAACTTGATCAAATTCATCTAAAAAAACACAAGTTTCCCCAAAAGAAGTAATACCAATTCCTTCAATAAGATATTTCTTACTAGCTTTAGCAATAAGATCTTTAACAGTTTTTAAAATGATTAATGGATCTATAGTTTGTTGATTTTCATTTCTAATAGAAGGATATGATAAAAAAATACTATCAATAACATTTTCATTTTCAAAAATTGTAATCTTACAATTTGTGGTTCCAACATCTAATCCTGCATATATCATAATTATTTATCAATATCCACAAGATCATAATGAAGATATGTTTTAAATGCTTCATCTAAAATATGTTTTAAATGTCCTACTCCTACAGTGGTATGATGTTTAAAGCCATTTCTTGCTAGAGTAATAAGTTTATCTTGAAGATGATCAATATGAGCAACTCCACCACATCCAAAGAATTCTTTTTCAATATCATCATCAGTAAATTCTCCTTCAGACGTATAAATAGTTAATTTACCATCTTCAGTTTTACAATTAGAAAAAGTCATTTTAAAAGATGAAATTCTTCCTTCATTGCTACCCCAACCAGAATCAGGATCTACTTTAGAAAACATTTTATGATCAGTAACTAATCCTTTTTCTTTCATTAAACTTTGAGCTACTGGTCCACAATGGAATAAAATAACTTTGTTTTCATCTTCACCATAATTATTATTCCAATCTAAACAAGCACTTGGCTTTTGGCTTGCTAAAGATAATGCTCTCATAGTAATTGCACTACATAAATCAATTTCACAAGAAGCCACAATTCCTCGATCATTTAATTCTGATAATAAAACACATGGGCAAACTCTATAATATGTTTCCATTTCATTCCAACATCTTAAAGTAATCGCATCTAGATGATATTCATCAATATATTCATCAATCACTACTGATATTTTTGCTAAAGTAATTAATCGATCATTAGGAACACAAGAGAAATTTGTATAATTAACTAATCTTTCTTTCTTTTTAATAACTCTATTATCATCACTACTTAAATCATCTACTTTATGAAATAATTCAGATAAATCAAACACTTCAACAGTAATACCATATTTTTCTAAAGTTACTTCATCAAATCTAACTGTTTTAAACGCGGTAGTTCTAGCGCCCAAGCAACCAATAGTAAATCTTTTCATACCTTTTACTACTCGACAAATAGAAGCAAAATCATCTAAATTTTCTTTAAATTTAGGACTTAAAGGATGAACAACATGTGGTTTCAAAACCGTAAAAGGTACTTTATATTGACCCAATACATCAGTAATTGAAAACTTTCCACAGAAAGCATCACGACGATGAGCAAAATCCATTTTACCAATTTCATCAGGATATGCTTGAACTAAAATAGGTACATTACAATCTCTTAAAGCATTAATTGCTCCATTTTCATCAATAAAAATAGGTAAACAAAGAATTACTCCATCAAATTCACCTTCATGTTCTTTTAAAAATTGATGATATAAAAGTCCTTCATCTCTAGTTTCCACCGCTCCATATCTAGTTAAATTTTCATCCATAATAATATAATCATAATTCGCGTCAGTTACAGCTTTAACCATATCAATTCTAGCTTGCTTAATTAATTCAGCAGGCATAAATCCACGATTACCAAAAAATAATGCAAATGTTTGTTTTTTCATAAAAAAAATCCTTTCATATACTTAAATTTTAAATATACAAAAAGATTAAAAATATTATTAAATGTTCAATTTTACTTTAATTTTGTTCGAACTTTTTTCGATATTCTTTTGAAGATATACCAACATATTTTTTAAAAATTTGACTAAAATAATTATAATCATTAAATCCAACTTTATAAGATATTTCTTTCAATGATAAAGAAGAATTTTGAAGATATTCTTTAGCTTTTTCTATTCTTTTTAATCTCAAATAAGAACTAATTCCCATATTCAAATATTTATCACACATTGTATATAAACTAGTTCTACTCATATTAAAATATTTCAAAAAATCATTAATTACTAAATTCTTTTCATAATTCTTTTCAATAAAATCATTCATTTGATTAATAAATTTTTCTTGTTCAATAGAAACCATTTTTTCACTTATCGCGTATTTAGCTAAACTCAATAAAATAGTTGAAGCACTTTGCAATTTTTCATCATCTAAATATTTAATTTCTTGAATAGAAGAAAGAACATTTTTAGAAGTGTTATTTTTTAAAAGGTTAACTCTTTTTTCTTCACTTGCAATATCACTAATTTGTCCAAACATAATAAAACCGACAATCTCACCATTTATTTTTAAATTAATCATGGCTTCGACTAAGTTAGCATGACAATGGTAAATATACAAATCATCACTTTCTTTACACTTTAAAAATGCTTTATTATTTGATAATTGACATTTCTTTTGATCCATTAATTTACAATAAGAACAATTATTAGGTGGATAAGAAATTACTTCATTATAATAAATATCATAAATAACAATTCTAACTCCACTTAAAATATAAAAACTTCTCAATAATTTATATAATTTATTTTTATTAAAGTTTAAATTCATTTTAAATATGCAATTTGATAATTATCAGGTTTAATAATATCAATTTTTGTTCCATCATTAATTAAAATTAATTTACCATCTTTTAAATTAATTTCAATTTTACCTTTTTCATTAATGAAGTTTTTATTTAAATAAATAATTTTATTTTTTTCATCAAGAGAAGCAAAAGAAAAAATTGCATTAACTAAAATGACTAATACACAACTTGTTAAACCATGATTAAGAGAAGCAAAAACACTATCATGCTCCCAAATAGTACCAGTTAAAGATGCCATTTTATAAAAATAAGAAATAGTTTCTTCTTTTACATCATTTAAATACCCGTATCTTAATAAAATAAATAATCTTAAATAATCTCCAATTAAAACATTAGACTTATAAATATGTGGATAAACTTTTTCATAGTCTCTACTAGGTCCAAATTTTGTTAATAAAGTGTTAAATAAAATTGGATATTCTTCTTTAGTAGCCACATTAAAATAAAATGCATAATATTGGCAAGTTTCTGTAATATTATTAGTTAAAACAAATTCATTATTAACTCTAACCATATTATCAACAAAAAATTCACCATTAAAAGAATATTTTTTTATTTGATTAATAACATTATTAGATTTTTCAATTAATTTATCATCATTTAATAATTCTCCAGCAGCCTTCAAACAAGCTGAATATAACATATTAGAAGGAAAATTAACTCCTCTAATAAATTCTTCATCATTAGCTTTTGACCATTCAACAAAAATCCAGCCTTTTAAATTTTCTAATAAGCCTAATTCATTTTCAAAATCTAAAAAATAGTCTAATAAACCAATAATTTTCTCTTTTGATAAATCAATTAATTTTTGATCATTACTTCTTTTTAAATATTCATTTAATTCAAGAATATACCACATTGACCAATTAGGAATAAAATTACCATCTGGAAATTCACCAGGATAACACATTGGAATCATTCCTTTTGGTAAAGTTGGATATTGCTTTAAATAA
>FR889430.1:9304-23277 GCA_000432895.1 Firmicutes bacterium CAG:449
ATAATTTTCTAAAAAATTATGTTCAACTTTATTTTGACCAGTAATCAAAAATTCACTCATTGAAGTAAAATATGAATCAAATAACCAACCTGCTCTTTCTCGAGAAGGACAATCAGTTAAAATATCCACACTATTTTGAGCATAAGTATTAACTGCTGCAGAAAAAATTTTCTTAATTTTTTTATTTTCTAATTCAAATTTAAATTTGTTAATTTCACTTGATTCATATTTAATAAAATCAAGTTTCTTAACTTTTATTTCACCTTTTTTTATAACTAATCTTAAATATTGAATAGTATATGGTTCGAAACAAATATGTTTAAATAAGCCTTTGTTAATTTCATAAGAAACAATATTTTGAGTGGTATTACGGAAAAAGTCAATTTTTACAGGCTTTTTACTACCTAAAGAAGCATCAATTTCATCAAAAATAAAATAAATTTCACAATCACTTAAACATTCTATTTCAAATTCAATAAAACCTGTATAAGAATGATCTAATTTATAAGTAACAAATGTATTTTGTTTTAAACAATCTATTTTTTCTAAAGAATATTCAAGTCGAGAAATATAATCATTAGGATTAACTTCCCATTCATTTTTTGGAAAAATTTTTAATTCATTTAAATACATATAACGATCTTCGTATGGTTTTATTTGTTCGTTATATAAAAATTTACCTTCTTCAATTTGTTTAAAACCTACTCTAGGAAAATTTACATATTCAACATTTTTATTTAAATAATTTTCATGTTCAAAGCACTGACATTCAATTAAAGAAAAAGGATTAATCTTTCCTTCAATAAAATCCTGAAAATTAAAAGAAAAATGATAAGATTCTGAAAAAGTTCTTTGATATGAAAATCTAGAAACCTTTTGATAACGGCTACTATTTAAATAACATTTAAAATGATTATCTAATCCAGTATAAGAATAAATATTTTCATTATCATAAATTTCACAAACTAAAAATGGATTAGTATTTAATGTATAATAAGAATTACAATGTGAAGATAATAATTCAATTACTAAATAATGATGACCTTTAGCTAAATGATATTCATCTAATCTAAAATAATTATGACTTGCTCTAGAAGGCCCATATCCAATTAATTTTCCATTATCAAATAAACGATAAATATTATTACCGGTTATTTTAAAATTACCATTTCTTTTTAAATCAATCTCTTCAATAAAAAATAAAGAAATATTTTTTTTATCAAGATATTTTTCTGGATAAATTGGTTTAGCTTTTTTAAACTTATTTAACATATTGAACCTTTTCTTCTAATACATTTTCTTCAAAAGTAGAATTATCATAGACAAATGAATATGCATTATTATTAATCATAAACTCATTTTTCATCTTTTCTTTTTTCTTAGTTAAAAGCATATCACCAAAAAAGAAAACACCATTTTGAGAATTAATTTCATTTTCTAATTCAAAAACATATTCTTTTCTTTCATTTAAATTAATTTCTAACCATCTATTATTAATACCATTTTTTGGTAATCTAATCTTCATTATTAATGGTTTATTTATTTTATTTACCTTTAAGGTGATCTTATTATCATCATAATAAAATTCATTATCTAAAACAAAAGAAACATTTTCATCTTCATATTCAAATTTTACAGGAAATGGAACAATTAAATTATCTTCATCTTTAATTAATGCAAAATCAGTTAAATAACCTAATCCATCACCAAGTCTCATTGTACAACAAAAGAATGCTTCATATAAATATGATTTCATTAAATAATGATCTTTAATCGCGCATGTGGAACATCCCGCTCCTCCATTAATTCTTTGGAAAGTTCTTAAAGAATTAATATAAATACGATTAAAAACATCTAAATATTTTTCGTCTTGAGTAATAGAATATAACTTTCTAGCAATAATAAAACTATCAATTATTCCACATGGTTCAGTCCAAGTAGAAAAACGATTAAACCAATTAATATTTGCATAATCATATGTCATTCCTTTTTCAAGATAATTATTAAAAATATCTATCGCATTTTTTAAATATTTATTATTATACTTGCTATATCTAATAATACCCCTAGTGCAAGATAAAGTTGCATGAGTTTGACATTCAAGTTTTAAATAATTAATCTTTAAAAAAATATTAATCATTAATTCAATAACATCTTTTAATCTTGGATCAGGATAAACTTCATAAATTGCAGTTATTCCATCTAACATAATAAAAGCACATCCAATATCAGTTGAAACTTCCCAACCATTTAAAATAGTGCCATTTATACTACCACTTACTCCGCCTTCATCATGTTTTACTCTTTCAGTTGGATAATTAACATAAAAAGGAGCAATTGGAATTAAAAAATTATTAGCAATTGATTTAATTTGATCTAAATATTTATTATTATTTGTAATTTTATAATAATTAACTAACCCTCTTAAAAACCATGAATTACTCGAGACCTGTTGTTCATCGACATATTCACCATTAAATTCTTTTCCAAAATATCCATATTTATTAACTTTTTGATCTAAGACAGCAAATATATCTTCTAATTGTTTTAAAACATTTTTTTGTTTATCTTCATATCCTTCATATGCTTTATATAGCGAAGTTAAAGCAAGAATATCTCTACCTTGAAAATCACCTGGCCAAGATTCATTTTGATCAAAAAGGTCTTTTGCTAGATACATAGAATCATTTAACCTATTTCTATTTAATTCTATTCTACGAAATAGATCTCCTAGTATTTTTTTCATAAAGCCCCCTTATTATAAATATGGAATTAGGAATTAATCCTAATCCCATATAAAATTATTTTTTATTTTGCAATTGCAATTAATTCAACGGTAACATTTCCTACATAGAATGTACCTGTTCCACCATTTTGGTCTGCTCCTGGAGTATAGAAAGAGAAGAAATCAACTTGTCTATTTGCTACCCAAGTAATTTCAGAATGATGATATCCATTTTCCATATCAGTACCAATTTCAGGGAAAACTGCATTATCAAAATTATATGTAAGTTTTCCTGTCCAATTACTAACATAATAATCTAAAGATATTTTATATGTTTGTTTATCTTCAATTTTTCCACCTGCTTGAAACCATTCAATAGTTGTATTAGTTTGTTTAAATGTAACTTTTTGAGGTGCTGTACCCATATTTTCATTAGCAATAACATCAGCATTATTATCAAAATTTTCTACTGCTCTTTTATCATCATTAACTGTGCCAAAAGCACGTGTTTTTTGATTAAAATTAAATCCAACTTTATATCCTTTAGGTGTTTCATCTTCTGGAACTGGATCAGCTTCTGCTAATTTTAAATTAATTTTACCAATATAAATTTCAAAGTTAGCATTACCTTGACCATAAATATTTAATTGTCTCCAACCATTTTCAATAACACCTTCATATTTAACAACACGGATATTACCACTTACTTCTTTATCTTCAATTTGAAGAGTTGGGTTACCATTATCACCCATCATAATAAAATGAAGTCCTTTATTATTAACACTATAATAATACATTTCGATAGTTAATTTCTTACCAACAAGCATGTTGTTTTTTGTTAATCCTGCAAAGAAATGATCATCCGCATTTGTTAATTTTAAAGCATTTTTACCAAAATTATCATTTGCTTTCATAGCAGCTTTTGCATCAGCATTTTCAATATTATTAATAACAACAGTTTCACCATTAGTTGATTCTGTGCCACTGTTTTCCATATCAAAAGTAAATCCATTTGTTAATTGTTCACTTGTTGGTACAATTGCATTAACTTGTGCAACTTCTTTAGCTCCAAATGTTAAATTATCAATTGAAATAATAGTATCAGTATTTGATCCACTTAATTTAAAGAAACCAAACCATGCATTACCAGTTGTAGGAATCTTTGTCCCAGGGAAAGAAAAACTTGCTTCATAAACAGTATTAACTTTTGCATCAGATTTAACAAATGTTTGATTTAATCCATTAGATCCATCCCAGTTTAATTGAAGATAGAAATTGGAAAAATTACCAACATCATTTGATAAAATTTTATATGAAAATGAAACAGTATATGTTGCAGAAATTCCACGTTTAAAATGATCATTAAATTGATTAAAGTAAATGCATCTTGCGGCACTTCCTGCAGTCTTATTTGCATCAATAATAAGTGAATTACCACTTATTGCATCACTACCACCAGATAAATGAGCAGCTTTATTAGAATCCGCCATTGCTCTATATGTTTGTGATCTAGTACCTTTAGCAAAATTTTCTTTAAATGTACCATAATTTGCTAAAGCTGCAGGATCTTCAAATCCAGTTGTATCAAAATCTTCTGCATGAGCAGGAGTAACATTAATTGTTATTTCACCTTCAGCAAACAAATCTGAATTATTAGGATCTTCAACATAATAAGATAATTTATGCTCACCAGCAATTTTAGCAGTGAAAACACCATTTTTAATTGAACCAGATTCATTTAAATCTTCAATTTCAATATTATTAGTTAAATCATTACCTTTATAATCTTTTGCTTTTACTGTAGGTAAAGTAAATGGTGTATCAACATTAGTTTGATAAGTTAATACTTCTGGCATAGTTAAAGTTGGTACACTTTCACCTTTAACAGTTATACTAACTTTAGAAGTCTTTGCTCCATCAGTAGTAGTAGCAACAACATTTGTTGTACCAGCTTTAAGAGCTTTAACTTTACCAGTTTGATCAACTGTTAAAACAGTTTCATCTTCACTAGTCAATGCATAAGTTTTATCATCAGCATTTTCAGGAAGAACATTAATATTAACATTTGTCTCCTCGCCGATGAATAATTCAGTTTTTTCCGCTATAATAGAAACTGAACTAACATGTACAACCTCCTTCTCACTTGATGTTGTAGTAGTTGGTTCACTAGAAGTTGTTGGTTGTGGTTGAGTGGATGAATTCTCTCCACAGCCAACAAGTCCTGTTGAAAATGTTGCTGCTAATAATACAGCAAATGGAATAATTTTCTTTTTCATTGTCTCCTCCTTTTAAATACAATTTGTAGAAAATTTATTTAAATAAATATTGTGGCATTCTTGCAGTTTTTGTCTTATAATCTTCGACAAAGTGAGGAATGTTACCCATTTGGACTCTCTTAAGTCCCATATCATTACGTTCAGCATCCGCAATAACAATAGCAATATCAATTGTTTTATTATTATCAATTGCTTCTTTAAATTCTGGAGCTAAAGTAAAAGGTATCATAAATTCACCAACGTAACCATCACTTTTTGTAGTGAAGTTTGCTTGCATTAATGCTTGATTTTCAATATATTTGGAATTTGTTCTTACTTCAGAGAAAGTAAAATAACCATTTCTTTCCCACGTTGGTGCAAATGCAGCTTGAAGCACACCTCCTTCCTGTTTATATACTTGCATATCAGCATTAGGCATATCAGTAATCGTGGACATAAATAATTCAACACAATCTCCAAGCCAGAAGTCGTTAATAGTACGAACATCTATTTTATTATCATAAACATCAAATCCAAAATAAATTCCATTATCATCATAACTCATGACTAATTTATTTAATTTAAAATGATTAGCTAGTTCATCACTAGTTCTTTGACTACCTTCTGCATCAGAAATACCAATAATATCAATATTTGTTGCATTAGAATCATTCCAATCAGATAAATCACCATCAATGGTAATTTGTTTATTTAATTTACTTACCTCAACTTTTGGTCCTGCTTCAGAATTAGTTTTAAATGAAATATTATAATTAGATTTATCAATATTAATATCACTTTCAGAAGTATTGCCTTCAGGAGAAATACCACTCAAATTTTTATTTAAAGTATAATAATTATAATTATCTTTTAATTCAATATTTTCACAATTAACTGCTTGTAATAATGTATTAAATTTATCTCCAGATGGTTGAGTGTAACTACAATCATAGAATAAATTATCACTAATTGTTGAAGAACCTACACCTCTAAATGATAAAGCAGCATTACCATTTCTACTAATAAAGTTATTTTCAATAGTCGCTCCATATAAAGTAGATTTAGGAGCAACAGAAGCATTACTTGAAATAGCAAATATTGAAATATCACCATATAATGGTTCTGGTTTAATATAACAATTATTAATAAATTTATTGTTTTTGATTGTGACATTTTGTGCTAAAGTAGCTTCATTATATTGATCCATTGCCGATGCAACTTGAATTGAACCATGGCCAACATTCATAAAAGCATTATTTTCAATTACTGCATCAGGAACTTGAATTAATAAACCTCTATTACGTTTATTTCTAATAATATTATTTGTAAATGTTAATTTAGGTGTATTAGATAAGAAAGTAACTCGACAATTACCCCAAGAATTAACATTTGACATTCTTTCTTTTACTTTAAAAACATATCCAGCAGAAGTTTTTTCAACACTATCAATAGTGTAATATCCATTTGTTGGATTATGTCCTTCAAAAGTATCTTCATTATAAATAGCTATCTTATCACCAACTTTAGGTTCAAGAACTGTCCCAGTTATTTTATTAACTGTCATAGTTTTAGCGCTTCCACCTTCAGCAGAAACAAGTTTATACCAATAACCATGCTTAATATTTAAAGCATCATCATGAGAATTTTCAATAATAGAATTAGTAACCTCAACATTTCCACTCATCTTTTCAAAATGTAAAGCATCTGCAGTTGCAGTCATTAAAGAAGCACTATTTTCTTTAATAGATAAATTAAATCTATTTAAATATAAATTACTTGTACTAGATGCCACTAAAGCCATTCCATATGCATTATGCATAGTAATATTTTCAAAATAAATATTATTTGAAGAAGAAATAGAAGCCCCTCTAGCATCATATTGAGAAAATTGTAAAGCAACTAAAGTTCCATTTCTTGGACGAGATATACCAGTTGAAAAAGTAACTTCAATTTGATAATTTCCATTAGTTTGCTCTGAAATTGTATATTCTTTAAAAGAGTCAACTAAGAAATTACCTCCTTCAAGAGGTGTTTTATTAATTTGACCAAATTCAACCCAAGAACGTAATGATTTTTTGTTTAATAACAATTCTTTAACTAAAGGATTAAATTCTTGATCTACTTCTACTTTTAAAGTTTTAGTTTCTGTGTTACCTTCAATAATTTTGCCTGTTAAAGAAGAAGGAATCTCTGCTTGAAAAGTCATATCATTAAAATATATATTTTCACAATTAGTAATAGTTAAATAACCTTTATAATTTAAATTTTGAATTAAAATATTAATTATAGAATTATCTCCTTCTACATATGTTCCATTTAGTCCATCTAAACTAAGCGCAGAAGTATCTTTTGATAAATATGCTTCTACATCAATTTTGCCAGTTGGTAATTTAATTTTAACTACTTTATTAGCATCATTTTTTTCTTTAGCTAAATAGAAAGATGTTTGTAATTTATAATAATTATTTAATTCTGTACAAGAAGAAAAGTATTGTTGGACTTGTTGTAAACTAATATCATTAACAACAATAATTTCATCAACTTGATCATCATTAATTTTACCATATTTTTCTACAATAACATTTTGATTAACACCAACATTATTATTTTCTAAACCATATTTTTCTTTAGAAGTAATATCTAAATTGGCATAAGGTGATTCACTTAATTTATTAGCGTAATCTCCAATAGAAAGATTTTTATTTGGATCATTATCTTGCACTTCTAAACTAATTGAAGAAGTTTTATTACCATCTTCAGTTTTAACTTCAATAGTAACAGTTCCTACCTTTTGAGCGGTTACAAGTCCAGAAGAAGAGACTATAACATTATCATTACTAGTAGAATAAGTAACATTTTTATTCGTCGCATTAAGAGGTAAAATAGAAACAACTAATTGTAATTGTTCACCAACTTTTAAACTTTGAGAAGCACTAGATAAACTAACACTTTCTACATTAATAACATTTTCTTGAGAAGAAGTTTCTCCACAAGACATTAAATTAGGTGTGATAAGAAATAAAGATAATGTTAATAATACGCCTTTTTTCATAAAGAGCTCCTTTCTTCATTATTTTCATTAGTTAAATTAGTACAAGATGTTGAAACAATCATTTGCATATTAGAAGTAGTTAAATTATATAAAACATTATTATAAACATTTACATCACTAGAAGTGGAAATGTCCATAATTACACTAGTTAAAGCCTTACTATAATGAATCAAATTATCATAAATTTTAGTATTTGTATTAGCTAAAATCCAAATAGTATCACCATGTCCATTAAAGAAATAATTATTATGGATATCGACATTTTTAATCGTGCCACTTACACATTTAGAAGGATTATCACCATAAGCAAAAACACTTAAATCGTTATAATTATTAAGGAATTTATTATTAGCAATTTCAATATCTTGAGGCACAATAGCTTCTTTAAAAATATCATTAACTGCAAGAACTTGTATAGCGCCCATCACAACATTTTGGAAGGTACAATTAATAATTTTTGATTTTCTTGATTGAAGTAAAATACCACGATTTCTTTTATTTCTAATAATACAATTATCTAAAGTCATTTTAGTAATTTTACTAGCATTACCAACTGTTTGACCTACCTTTACTTTAGAAGGTCTTTTATCAACGGTTAAAGTATAAGAAGTTCCAATTTTTGCAATATCAACAATTTTAAAAGTATCTATGAATTCCATATTTTCTGGATTATAAATATCGATTGTATCACCAACTACATAAGGTATAGCAACTTCATTTTGAGTTTGCGCAATATCAATTTCTTTACTAGAAGCATTAACATTAGTTACTTTAGTATAAAATGATTTAATATTTAAAGCATCATCATGGCTTCCTTCAAGAAGACAATTTGTAATATTCAAATCACCTTCTAAAGCAATAGTATGAATTATATCAGCTGTACAAGTCATAATTCTATTTGAGCCTTTTTTCGTGGCAAAATTTGTTCTATTCAAATAAACATTTTTTCCACCTTCGACTCTAAAACCCATTCCACCTGTTACATATACATTAACATTTTCAAAATAAACATTTTCGCAATTAACAAAATGGAAACCATGATTTTCATACATTGTATAAGCAAAAGAAACTTTTGTACCTATTTTAGGATCCTCATAAGTTTTAGTCCTATATTCAAAATTTTCATTTAAAGTAATTGCAAGTTCTCTACTACTAGCAGTATATTCAATATCATAAACACCTCTTAAAGAAGAACTTGAAGGTGAATTATAAAACAAATTGCCATTACGATTTGGAACATAACCACCTGTTATATCATCATAATAACATTCCATATATGAACAAGTTTTCTTACCCCAATTTTGATAAATAGATTGGCTTAAATCAAATTCATCAGGAATATCAAGAATAACAACTGGATTATTATCTTTTCTTATTACACTTTTAACAGTTCCTGCAATAGTAGGTGAATATTCCATATCAAAAGAAATATTCATAATATTAACATTTTTAGAAACTTTAGCTTCAAAATAGGTTCCCCATCCTGAATATAAAAATTCAGTATTATCACCCACTAAATACACATCTTCAATTCCATTAACATCAACTGTTGCAGAAAATTTATAAATACCTTGTTTAAATTTAATAATTTTATTACCTTTAACATTAACCAAATTGCTTAATAAAATTGATAAATTACCTGAATTATTACTACCATTAGGAGTGATATTATAATCTTCCGCTAGATAGATAGTTCCTTCAGGAACATTATATAATTTTTCGTTTTCAAATCTTTGTTTATTAACACCAACATTTTTCATATCACTTAAACCAATATTTTCTTTACAAATATAATCACTAGAAAAAGCAGAAGAATTTAAATTATCCATAACTTCTTGAAGAGTATCATAATTTTCTTCACTTGAAGAACTATCTTCTGAAGTAGTAGTTTGACTTGTTGTAGAACCTGTCGTAGTTTGACTTGTTGTAGAATCTGTCGTAGTTTGACTAGTAGAAGTACTAATTTGATTATTACAAGAAACAAGTGAAATTAAAGCCAATAAAAATCCAATATTCTTTTTCATAAATTATTGTCCTTTATATCTAGCTAAAGAATCGTTATAACATTTCATTAATTCATCAACATTATAGCCTTTTAAGGTATTAATAAAATCATTATAGCTATTATCATCAAAAGGATCTCTATTATTATCACCACGAATATAACTCGCCTCTAAGAATTCAAGTTGAGGATCAAGAGCCGCTTTTATAGTTGTAATTTTACTATATTCTTCGGCATTCATTTTAATTTCTGATGGTTCAGGATTTTTTAAATAAGGCAAATATCTTTGTGACATTTTATTTAAAGAATCAATAATTTTATCGTTCATTTTTTCAACAAAGTTGCTTGACCAATATAAAGCAGAAGCACTACCAACATTAGGAGTAATGGTAGCTCTATATTGTTCTTGATTACCTGTCCAAGTTGATGGAACATTAAAAGTCCAAGAAGTATGTTCATCATTATCCCAAGTCCAATTTTTATTTTCCACTCCATAGGAAATTAATTGAGTACCTAAATCGCTATACATAATATCAAGAAGTCTAGCAACCTCTCTAACATAAACTGATTTTTGAGGAATAGTTGCTCCATCTGGTTTAAAATAACCAAATCCCCATTGTAAAGGTGTACCAGTATAATAAGAAGAAGTTAAAGGACCAAATGTAATATAATCTTCTTCATAATCATATCCAACAATTAAGTAGGCAGCTGCCGCTGGAAAACTTCCTAAACGATTCTTTACACCATTTTGAGCCATTTGATTATCTGTTTTATTAGAAAAAGTACTAACATCCATTAATCCTTCATTCCACATAGTACGCGCAACTTGTAAATATTTTCTATATGCTTCTTGATAAGGAACATAAGTATATTTAGAATTATCATTTTCAATTTCTGCTCCAGAAGAAACATATCCATAACTTGCTAAAATGAAATTTCTTAAATATTCAAGAGATTTAGAAGTAACTGGAATTTCATCATTAGCGTCATCATTTAAATTAGCGTCTAATTCTTTAAACGCTCTTAAAACATTTAAATACTCTTCAATTGTTTTAATTTCATCAGCATTTGGAAGAAGTTTACCTTTATATCCACCAAATTCTCGATTAATATTATCAATCCATTTTTGATTAATAAACATTTTAAAAGTTAAATCTCTAGCCACATCTTTAACTGATAAAGTTGAATACATATATCCATCTGATAAAGTAGCGGTTTTAATCGCATCACCTTTTTGTTTATCAACACCAAAATTAGTTTCTAAACCTTGTTTATAATTTGGCATATAATTATCAATAATATTACCAACATTCACTTGATTTCCATTTACTGAATAAGAATAATTATTATCATTAAAAGGAACATATGCATCATATTTTTTTTCAGCATATTCAACAAGTTCAGAAACAGGGTTGTTAAATAAGAATAAGTCAGGAATAGTACTATCTGTTGACCATGCTCCAGTTCTTTGATTTGTATAAGCTGAAGTATCTGGCGTAGTAAATTCAAAATTCAAGCCAGTAATTTCTGATAAATAATTAAACATTTCTAATTCACTATAATTAGGATTACCTGCACTATGTGGAGCAAATATTTTAATTGTGACAGGATCTTTAACAATTCTATAAGGATTATCTTCTGTCCCATTAATTAAAAAATTATCTGGATCATAATTTTTTTGGCTAGATGAACATCCGACAAGTGAAGCAAAACTCATAACAACAATAGATGATAATGTAATTAATTTTCTTTTCATAACTTTCTCCTTAGCCTTTAATACCACCAATGGTGACTCCTTTTTCAAAATATTTTTGGAAAAATGGATAAATAATTAATAATGGTAATGATGAAACAACGATTGTAACATATTTTAATTGCTCCGATAAGTTAACATCAGTTCCTCCACCTACACTTGATTGATTAGAAATCAAAATACTATTTAAAACATTTTGTAATGGATATAAAGATGAATCTTGTACATACATTAAAGCATTAAAATATGAATTCCAATAACCAACAATTGCATAAAGAACCATAACTGCAATAATTGGTCTACAAAGTGGTAAAACAATTCTTGTAAAAATTTTAACATCTCCACATCCATCAATCATTGCGGCTTCTTGAAGTTCCATTGGAATTGAAGATTGCATATAAGTTCTTATAACAATAATATTAAATACAGAAATACAGCCTGGTAAAATGATTGCCCATATTGTGTTATATAATTTTAATTGTTGAATTAATAAATATGTTGGAATCATTCCTCCAGAAATAAACATCGTTAAAACTAAAAATAAATTTAAAAATTTTCTTCCTTTAAAATCTCTTCTAGAAAGAGGATAAGCACACAATACTTGGCAAGTAACTTGAATTATTGTCCCAATAAATGTATATAATAAAGAATTTCTAAACCCTCTCCAAATATCTTCATTTTTAAAAATCTCTTTATAACCATCTAAAGTAAATTGTTGAGGAAATAAACCTACTTCTCCAGATACTACTGCATCCGCTGAAGAAAATGAAGATGCAAGAACATTAATCAAAGGAAACAAAAACATCAATGCAAGTAAGCCAAGAATTATCATAATGATAATATCGAAGACTTTTTCTGAACCTCTACTTTTTCTATTCATAGTAATCTCCTCCTACCATAATGAATTGTCACTAACTTTTTTAGAAACAAAGTTACCAAGACACAAAATAATAATATTTACTACTGAATTAAATAAACCAATTGCAGTAGCGTAAGAATATTGAGCAGATCCAAATTTAGGGAATGAAACATTATACACATAAGTAGCAATAATTTCTGAAGAAGATAAATTCGTTGATAATTGCATTAAATATACCTTTTCAAAACCAACACTTAAAATATTACCAATAGACATAATAAACATAATAACCGCTAAAGGAATAATTTGAGGTAAATTAACATATAAAATTCTTCTTCCTCTACCCGCTCCATCAATAATAGCAGCATCGTGTAAATTAGGATCAACATTAGCCAAACTTCCCATATACACAATTGACCACCATCCTAAACCTTGCCACAAACCTGAAACAACATATAACATACAAAAGTAATCAGGATTTTCCATTAAATTAGTGGCATCAAAACCAAAAAAAGCAAATATTCTAGTAAAAATACCACTATCAACTTTAAAGAAAGCAAACATCATACCAACTAAAACTGAAACTGAAATAAAATAAGGAGCATACATAATAGTTTGTATTAGCCTTTTATATTTTTTAGCTTTAACTTCATTTAATAATAAAGCAAAAATAATTGGTAAAATAGAATTAAAAACAATTGAAGCAATTGATAAAACTAAAGTATTTTTAATAATAGTCCAAAAATTAGGCGCGGTAATAAATGTATAAAAATGTTTAAAACCACCCATTGAAGTCCAATCAGAATTAAAAATACCTTTAAAAGAACTATAATCTTTAAAAGCAATAATAAGTCCACTTAAAGGAAGATAATGAAAAATAAAAATATAAACAACAGTAGGAATTGTCATTATAAAAAGAGCTAATCCAATTTTGGAATACCATTTACGTTTTTCTGGAGTTCTTGATAATGTTTCAATTTCTTGTTTTGATAATTTTGCTTCCATAATATTCTCCTATTGTAAGCACTTTCATTATAAAATAAAATGATATAGTTTTTCCATAAACTAAAATGACATTAAATATATACTTTTTTGATTTTTAATCATTTTAATATTATCAATTAATATATAGTTTTTTTACATTTTCTACTCTTTTCGATAAATATAGATATAATTTTTCATTTTAATTTGTATTAAATAGTTTTATTATATTAATATAAATATATATTTTTTTGATTTAAAGGATAAATTATGAACAAAATTAATTTTATAAATAGAAGTTTATGTTTTAGAAACATTATTGATGATTTTAATACCGATTTTTCTA
>FR889430.1:23297-29303 GCA_000432895.1 Firmicutes bacterium CAG:449
GATTTTTCTACTTCAATTATTGGATATGAAGAATGTAATAAAAATAAACCGACAATTGATAGCAATAAACCTTGCTATATCATCCATTTTATCGTTAAAGGAAAAGGAATTATTATCGATCAAAAGCAAAAAAAAGAAACAATTTCTAGTAATGAATGCTTTTTAATTGAGCCAAATTCACATATTAAATATCGTCCAGATCCTACCAATCCATGGTCATATTTTTGGGTTGAAATTAATGGTAATGTTCTAAAAAAAATATGTGAACAAATAGATTTCAAAAAAAATAATATGCATATCAAAATTAAAGAATTTGATACCATAATTAAATGTTTTGCTAATATTTTTAACAATGATTTATATATTGATAATCAATATAGTGAATTCTTAAGAGTAACTAGCGAAATCATGAAAATATTCTCTCTTTTAATTAACGAACACGGTATAGAAAACAATCAAAACACTCTTACTAAAGAAGAAAACCAAATCAAAAAAATTATTGAATATGTTAATAATAATTACACTTCACCTGATATTTCTATAAAAAAAATAGCCGATTATTTTTATTTTTCTCAAGCTTATTTAACAAGAATATTTAAAAAAAGTACAGGTATTTCACCTATGAAATATATCATAATGTTAAGAATGCGTCGAGCCGTTGAACTATTAAAAAAGGAGACATTCTCTATCTCCCAGATTGCTTATTGTATCGGTTATAAAAATCAATTTTATTTTTCTAAAGAATTTAAAAATTATTTTGGAGTTTCCCCTTCAAAATATAACCTTAATCCTTCTTTGTTAAGTCAACACGTTCAGGATTTGAAAAAGTAGAAGAATCTAAATATTTATTTTCAATAACTTCTTCACTGATTTCTTGTTTTCTTTCTTCCATAATATATCTTTCATCAACACCTTTAGTTCCACATAAAATATCTTGTATGGATTTCTTTTGTTTATTAACAAAAATTAAAATAAAGGAAACAAAAGCCATAATTGCCGAAATTGCCATAAAAGAAAATAAAGAAATTCCCACTCCACCAATTTCAAAAATTGGATACATCCAACCAGTTTGTAATCCTCCGCTAAAAAAGCAAGAAACAATCATAATTCCAAAAAACAAAATAAATGAACATAAATTTCTGAAGATAAATTGTTTAGTAGTAACTTGGTAACCTTCATTATCAGCAATACAAATTTGCATGACTTTCTTTCCAATAGTTTTCATATTTTTAAAGAAAAATTGTGGTAATAAAATAACTAACACAAAACTAACAACATAACTTAAACAAACAAAACCATCTAAAATATATGAACATTGAGCATAATTTTCTTTATAAATTTCATAATGATTTTTAAATCTAGATGAATTAACAAGCAAACTAACTTCTTCATTCCAAATTTTTTGATAAGAGGAAGCAAGCAAATTTCGAATTGATTTACCAGCTTGATATTCATTATTTTGAAAATATTTATATAAATTTATCGCATGTTGAGGGTTTAAATATGGTAAGGAATAATTCTCTTCGTCGTAAATCCACATTGAAGAATTATCAAGTGGATTATATGTATTCTTTTTTAATACTTCATAATAATATTGTTTAACATTTAAATTATTTAAATCTAAAATATCATTATTCTCATTATATTTATCAACATAGTTAACATAAAAATAAGCTAGATTATCTTCTTCATAAGAAGCAGGAAGATAATTATTTGGATTATCAATACTTATTCCATTTTTAACAAATTCATCACTATCCATATTAAATGAATACAATAAATGTTTATAACAATATTCTTTAAATATTTCTTCTTGATCACGTGGATTTTGATATAAATGATTTTCATTATTATCAAAGAAATATATTTTTGCTTCTTCTTCTATTTCATAACATTTAACCATTTCTTGAGTTAATATATTCTCTTTATCTTTATAAAAAGAAGCGTTAGATAATCCTAAATGAGCAAGAATTAATAATATAAAAGAAACAATAACTAGCAAAAGCGCATCTATTAAATGCGCTTCAATTCTTCTACTTGATGAGGGATTTAACTCATTTTTATATGGTTGTAAAACACTTTTTTCCATTAAGCCACCTTATTTAATAAGTTTTTCTGTAATAGTATCAAATAAATGTATTTTAGAAAGATCAAAAACTAAATTTAATTCATCACCTGTATTAACTAATGTTTTTGCATGAATTTTTGAAACAATTTCGTTTCCTTCAAAATCAGTATGAACATAATATTCATGTCCTAATAATTCTGCCACAGAAACTTTTAATTTAAATTCTTGAGAAACTTCTTCATCAGTTAAAATTCTATTTGCTTGATAAATATCTTCTGGTCTAATGCCAAAAATAACTGGTATTTCTTTTTTCAAATCAAGAGCATTGATCTTTTCTAAAGCATCTATTAGATAATTACGTCTAGAATTAGATTCTAAACATAATTTATATTCTTCTTGTAACTTTTTCAAATCATTTTCTAATATTTTTGTTGAATGATGTTTAATTTTTTCTTCAATGTCTTTTATTTTTTCTTCATATTCTTTCTTTTCAACAAAATTTTCTTCTAATTCTTCTAATTCTTTTGTTAATGAAAATTTTTCATTTTCATAGAATTCTTTAACCGCTTTTTTAAAATCTTTACCAAGTTTAATTGTTGTTCCCTTTGGTAAAATAACATCTTCTTTTACAAATCTTGCTGAAATTAAATTCATAGCTGGACTACCAATAAAAGTAGCAACAAACACATTAGCAGGATGATTATAAATTTCAATAGGTGTACCAATTTGTTGAATATAACCTTTATTCATAACCACAATTCTAGTTGCCATAGTCATAGCTTCTGTTTGATCGTGAGTAACATAAATTGTTGTAGCATTTAAAGCATTATGCAATTTAATAATTTCACTACGCATAGCCACTCTTAATTTAGCATCTAAGTTTGATAAAGGTTCATCCATTAAAAACACTTTAGCATTTTTAACAATAGCTCTACCAAGAGCAACTCTTTGACATTGTCCACCTGAAAGAGCTTTAGGTTTTCTTCCTAAATATTCTGATATTTGCAAAATTTGTGCCGCTTTTTCAACTCTACTTCTAATTTCTTCTTTTGGTAAATGCTTATTTTCATATACTTCAACTGGAGTGGTTTGCAAATATTCAATTTTTTCTTTTATTTCATTAAGATCTTTTTCTAAATCTAATTTTTCATTATCATTAGTTAAACTGTCATAATATTTATTTAAATTATTATATTGACCTTGTAAAACTTTAATAGCTTTTTTATTAATACCTAAAACTGGATTATTATTTTCATCAACTTTTAAAGTTGGAAATTTTTTAATTCTTAAGCCAAATGACATATTACCTGCTACAGTCATATGTGGATACAAAGCATAACTTTGGAAAACCATAGCAATATCACGATCTTTAGGATGTAAATCATTAGCATATGTTTTATCTATAAATAAATCTCCAGCAGTAATATCTTCAAGTCCAGCAATCATTCTTAAGGTGGTGGATTTACCACATCCAGAAGGTCCAACAAAAACCACAAATTCACGTTGCTTAATATCTAAATTAAAATCAAAAACAGCTTGTACTTTATTGTCATATATTTTATTAATATGGCGTAAAGAAATATATGCATCTTTTGGTGCATTTTTAATTTTACGAGAATTTATCTTTTGCTTTTTTACCATATCATCATAAATACGGCATCTTTGTTTATATAATTGTTTTTCTTTTATTTTTTTTACTTTCTCTTCTTGACGTTTTTGTTCTTTATCAAGTGTTATTAAACGATCTTTTTCTGACATAATCCAAAAGCTCCTTTAGCCAAGTATAGCAAAAAGTATATATACATTGAAAGCGATTACACGCCTAAAATCAGTAAAATACAATAACAAAGTCAAAAAAGTATATATTTTATTAATTTATTTTTTCTAAGTTCAATGTATATTTAATTGTAACATTAACTCCAAACATACTCAGTTATAAGCTTACTAAGCCAAATTAAATTTTTATTAATTAATATGAAAACAAAAATAAGTATTTAAAGAAAATGCAAGTTATACTTTAACTTTCTTTTGTTTTTTACATTCACCAATAACATTATCAATACTTGTATCAGCTTCTATAACTGCCTCTTCAAGAATTTGATTATTAATTTCATCAGGATCAGTCATCATCGCTTGAATATCAAATTCTTCATATAAATATTTTCTTGTAATAATACCGATTCTTAAAGTTAATAAACTATTAGCCGCTCCTTGTGTTAAACTTTTTGTAATTTCTGAAATAAATGGTAAAGAAGATAATGCACCTTTAACAAGCTTATCAATTCCATTAAAAATTATTTCATCAATATTAATTGATTGAATAGTATAAGCTACTAATGCATTACGAAAAACTTTAGCAATTAATTTATATAATTGAGGATATGAAGGATGATATCCACAAGCAATAACAATTCTCATAATCATTCTAATATTAACAAGTAAAACTGTTGCACTATCAAAACGATTATTTTGACTAATTGCAGTACCTAATAAAACTTTTGTTGCACTGTCATTAACTATCTTATTAATTTTTTTAGTAATTTCATCATTATAAATATCTCTTAAAACAAGATTTAATTCATCTCGAGAAGAAATATTTTCTTCAATTAATTTTTTACTTTCTTCACTAATAACATCACCTTTAATTAAATTATTAGCGACCTTTTTTAATTTACGATAATTTTTTTGATTAATTGTTTTTTTATTACTATAATCAATAATATCTAAAGTAAAACAAGGTGTAGATAAAGCCACAATAATTGGCCTAATAACTAAAAAGAGAATTAATAATAGTAAAATAACTAATACTACATATCCAACATATTGATTAATTTTATAAACGAAAGAAAAAATATCAATA
Source organism: Firmicutes bacterium CAG:449 (assembly GCA_000432895.1). Taxonomy (GTDB): domain Bacteria; phylum Bacillota_I; class Bacilli_A; order RFN20; family CAG-449; genus CAG-449. The sequence continues at coordinate 28,226 of FR889430.1, forward strand.
ATACAACTTGTGACAATAATACTTAATAAAACAACTCCCACTAAAAGAAATATTCTTATAAATCTTCGATTAGCCTTTTTGATAATTGTAGTTTCTTTATTCGATAAAAGTTCTTCTCTTCTTTTATTTCTTTTTACTAAAGGTCTATACTTCTTCATAAATACATTATAACATTAGCGAGTTAAAATTTTTATAAATTCTTTTGTCGCAGCATTTAAATTACTATTAGCAAGTTTAATTAAATAAATCTCACGAGAAGGAATTTTAATATCTAAATTTACTTTCTTTAAAGATTCATTAATAAACATTTCCGGTAAAAATGCAATTCCTAAATTATTATTTAATAATGGTAAAATTTGATCAACTGTTTCAATTTCGATATTAGGTTGATAAAGAGTATGATGCTTTAAAAATAAATCACTAAAAAATTTATATGTGGCAGTTTGTGAATCTAAAGAAATTAAGTTTAAAGAATTTAACTCATTTATATTAATTTTATTTTTCTCATAATAAGAATTACTACACACTAAATAATCCTGAAATCCACCAACCTTAATAACCTCTAAATTATCATCATTAATAATAGGTGAAGAAACAATAATCACATCACATAATCCATTTTTTAAAGCTTCCAAAGCTTTAAAAGTCGTATAATTTAAAAGTTTAATTTTAATATTAGGATATAACGAATTAAATTTACATAAACAAGGAATTAAAATTGAGTGAAGCGCTACTTCACTAGCCCCTAAAGAAATATAACCAATATCTAAATCACTTTTTAATAATAATTCTTTTTCCGCTTTTTCAATTTGATTAATAGCAATTGAAATTCTTTTATAAAATTCTTCTCCTTCTGGAGTTAAATTAACTGCATGATTATTTCTAGAAAACAAACTAATATCTAACATTTCTTCTAGTTTTTTTATTGTTCTAGTGATATTTGGTTGAGAAATATATAATTCTTCAGCTGCTTTAGTGAAACTTTTATTCTTTGCCACATAATAAAAAATTTTATAATAATCAAAAGGAATGTTCATGTAAGCCCCTTCATATCAATTTGATATAACAAAAATATAAT
>FR889431.1:0-4416 GCA_000432895.1 Firmicutes bacterium CAG:449
GATGGATCAATATATAATTTCTTAAATCTTAGTTTTCCATCAAATAAATCTGCAATATCTTGTGAATTAACTAAACTTAAAATAAGATAAAAGTTTTGGTTAATCCAATCTTTTTTTTCATTAATAGCGGATAAAACTATCTTATCATCGTTAGAATAAAGGTTTCTTAAATTAATTAAATCTATTTTCATACGCATATCTTATCAAAAAAATAATAATAATTCAATTTACAATTTTAAAGTGATAACTTATGATTGTTATATGGATTCAGAAAACTTTAAACAACATTTAAAAAAATATCTTTCTAATGAAAATATTGATAAATTAATAACATCTTTAAATGATAAGCAAAAATATTCTTGTATTATTATTGATGAAGAAAAAATTGATAAAGAAACAATCAAAAAAATTTATCCAACTTTAATTGAACACCCTTTTGTCAAAAATGCTTTTTTATATGATAAAGAATTAGAACTTGGTAAATCATTATTATTTGAAATTGGAGCGTTTTATATCTTAGAACCATGCTCGATTTTGGTTAGTCATTTTTTAAATCCTCAAAAAGATGATTTAATATTAGATATTGCTGCCGCTCCTGGGGGAAAAAGTATTCACACTTCTTTTTTAATGAAAAACAAAGGACAAATTATCTCTAATGAAATTTCTTCTTCTAGAGTGGAAATTCTTTCTTCTAATGTAGAAAAGTATGGTCGAAAAAACATCAGTGTAATTTCTACCGATACAAAGACTTTAAAAAATCAATTTCCAAATACTTTTACAAAAATTATTTTAGATGCTCCATGTTCAGGTTCTGGCATGTTTAGAAAAGATATTAACATGAAAGAAGATTGGACATATAATAAAGTTTTATCTTGTGCAACATTACAAAAAGAATTAATTATTGATGCATACTCTCTTCTTGCTGAAGGTGGAGAAATGATTTATTCAACTTGTTCATACTCTTATGAAGAAGATGAAGAAGTTGTTCAATATTTATTAAACAATACGGATGCAATTTTACTAGATATTCCTTCTTTTAATGGTGAATATCGTTCTTCATTAAATAAAACGGTTCATCTACTTCCTTTTTTATATCAAGGAGAAGGTCATTATATAGCTAAAATAAAAAAGCCAAACACTCTTAAAAAAATAAATTTTCCACAAAATAAAAATAAATATAATTTAGACGGAGAGATTTTTATTAATAATAAAAATGAACTATTTTTAACTAATCTACTTCTATCATTTAAAAATATTAGAGTTTTAAGAAATGGCATAAAAATTGGAACTATTGATAAAAAACTTGGATTAATTTATGATCATGCCTACGCTAGATTCTTGCAAAATAATCTATCAAAAGTTGATTTAAGCAAAGAAGAAACTATAAATTTTATCTATGGATTAACCTTAAATAAGACCATTCCTGATGGTTATGTGAACTTAACTTATTTAAATATTCCATTTGCTTTAGGTAAAGTTTCTAAAAATCAAATAAAAAATCATTATCCTAAAGGATTAAGAAAAAAATTGTTGCATTATTGAAAGTAATTTGTTAACATAACAAAGTACGAATACTTGTTAAAGGAGGTCGTTTAAAGATGTCAAGAGTATGTCCATTAACTGGTAAAGGTCCATTAAGCGGAAATGCACGTTCACACTCATTAAGAGCAACACGTCGTAAATGGAATGTTAATTTACAACCAGTTAAAGTAGAAATCGATGGTCGTGTTTGCAGAGTTATGTTATCTACAAAAGCTATCAAGACTCTCCGTAAAGCTGAAAGAGCATAAATTTCTAAAAATTACCAGTAATAACTGGTTTTTTTTTGCAAAAAAAAGTAACATCTTTCGACATTACTTAAATATTAGCAATAAAACAAGCACTAGGAATCCATTTTGAATTAGTAAAATCTCTTCCTAACACTAATATCTTATCTTCATATACTTCTACATAATAACCTTGAGAGCCTTTTAAATATTCACCTGTATTTAAATAATAACTTGACCATAAATATGCAACTGAAGCGGTGTTAAAAATATTAGGTAAATTATCATCTTTTGTATACATTGTTTGATAAGAATTTAAATCCCAATGACTATGTCCATTAAAGAATAAAACATTTTTATATTTGGAAATAATATTTCTAAATTGCTCATCTTGGGTAATTCCATTCCATCCTTGATTTTTTAAACTACCAGCAACAGTATTATATAATGATTGATGTAAATAAACGAAGACAGGTTTATTTTCTTTTTTATATTCAGCAAGTTTATTATCAAACCAACTTAATTGTTCATTTGATAAATATGCGTCTACTGAACTATATGAACTACTTTCACTACCTAAAAATAGATGATGATATCCATTTATTTCTTTTTCATAATAAACAGAATTTGTTTTAGCGTATTTTTTAAAATATGAAATTTGTGTATTATAATCACCCAAATACAAATCATGATTTCCTAAAGAAAAATATGCTTGAGGAAGAGTTGGATATTTATTCATTAATTCAATAGTATGAGCCCATTCATTTTCGCGACCAGAATTTGCAATATCACCATTAATAATTAGTGCATCACTACTTCCAAAATCAGTAATATCTTTGCACATTAAATTAAAATGTTCATCATGTAAAGTTTTAGCATCACTACTAGCAAGATGAGTATCATTAATAGCAATATGCACATCACTTACTACTTGAAATCTAGAAAGTAAAGTTGATTTATTTTTAAATTGGCAATTTTCAGGTAAATCAATAACATAATAATTTTCACTTATACCTGCATTATTTTCAGCATAAATATATAATTTTGTTGCTTCAGTAGGAATTAATGAAGAAGTTCTTAAATCAATATTACATTCATAATTAGAAACTTTCATTTTAGCTAAAGAAGTATAATTTTCTAAAATTCCTTCTTCGTTAGCCCAATACATAATAACATCAGTCGCATAAAAATTATCTTTATCAAAATTTAAAGAAATTGTGCCATCAGCAAAACCATTATTCTTTTTTAATGTATAAGTTGCCGAAACTGGTGCATCTGGTTTTTTTAACTTTTTAGTGGTTATTTTGATATCTACTTGCTCTTTTATTTTATAATCTTTTTCAAAAAGGACCACTTTATAATATCCTGCTGGCAAATTTTCAAAAGCTTTTCTACTTTCATTAAGAGTACCATAATGTTGAATACTATATTCTTCTCCAGAAGAGTGATTATTATCATTAACATAATACCATCTAATTGAATCTGTTGTTTTTTTAACACCATCTTTTTCATATTCAATTTGATCGTCTTTTCTATATAATCCTACCCATGCTTCCTTATTAGAAGCATACGCTTTAATAAAGATATTTTCATTAGTTAAGTATTCACTTTTATTTGTAAACAATTCTTTTCCATTATTATCACAACTTGTAAAATTTAATGACAATAAAAGAAATGAAATAAATAAAATATTTTGTTTAAGTTTCATATTCCTCCAAAAAATATAAACCAATCATTTTTATTATTTGTTTAAATGATTGGTTTAATTTTAAATTATTTAACTGTGATAATCAAGTATGAATATGGCTTAGAATAGTCGCCTGTATTAAATACTACTATTTTATATGTTCCAGAAGTAAAATTATGTTTACTAGATAAATTCACTTCTAAATTATTAATTTGTTTACCTTCTGTTTTTGGTGAATAATAAGTTAATAATGTATCATTATTGTATTCACTGCAATCTCCATCAAACACTCCAACCCAATCTAATTCAGACTTAACAAAACATTTAACTAAAATATCTTCACCAGTTTCATAAACAAGTTTATTAGTTTCAATATTATTTTTTACTTCAAATGTTTTTTCTTCATAAGGAGCTTCATATCCACCTGTATTAAATAAAACAACTTTATATTGTCCTTCTTTAAAATCATATTTACTAGAAAGATTAACAGTTAAATTATTAATTTGTTTACCTTCTGTTTTTGGTGAGTAATAAGTTAATAATGTACTATCATTATATTCACTGCAATCACTAGCAAATACACCAACCCAATCAAGTTGAGATTTAACATTACAAGTAATTGAGATAGTTTCTCCTAATGCATATATGTCTTTATTCAATTTAATTCTACTTATTGAAGTAGTAGAAACTGTAAAATAACAAGTTTCAGAAATATTATATCCGCTATCAGCGAACAATACTAATTTATATTCTCCTGCTGGTAAAGATACATAATCTTTACGTGAAGAATTAGCAGTAGTTGTTTTTATATCAACTGGTTTTCCAGACTGATCTTTAGTGTAATACCAATAAATTGATGTTACTTTAGTTACATCATCATCTTTTAAATATAATCCAACCCATTGCTCTTCTTCACCATAAGCTGTAACATAAATATTTTCTCCATCTAAATATGTTTCTTTA
>FR889431.1:4497-6499 GCA_000432895.1 Firmicutes bacterium CAG:449
TCAACGCCATCTTTAAAGAAAATTGCACATGCATTACTAGTTCCAACACTTGTTAAAGTATTATTTGTATAAGTAACTTCCACCCCTTCAGGTAATACTCCTTTAATTAATAAAGAAGCACTTCCATTAGTTAAAGGCATACTTGCATCTTCAAAAGTAATTTCACTTAAATCAACAGAAGAACTTGCTTGTCCTTTTCTTAAAATTACAATATCAACACTTGTTAAGGCATTATAACCATTATTTTCTAAATAATAAAGTGTATATTCGCCTGCAGGAATAATCTTATCTTCATCTATATCATAACCTTCATTTAAATGTTCTGGTGTTTGTAATAAAGTAGTTCTTAATTTATCATCATTTTTATTTGGATAATAATAATATATTGAAGTATCTTCTTTATTATTAACATTACCAACATTAGCACCTTTTTTGAAAATACCAATCCAGTCTTTATCACTATTAGTGGAATTTGATAAAGCAGTAACAAAAATATTTTCACCATATTCATAAACTGTTTTATTAGTTGTAAAGTATTTATTGATAGAAAGAGTAGCTTCTCTATGACCAACTACTTCATCTCCACGTTTAAAGGTTGCTAAAACCTTTTTACTACCAACTTCTGTTAATTTATTATCATCATAAGTTACGCTTATTCCTTCTGGAAGATTATTAGCGACAAGTTCTTTTTCACTTCCATCATAGATATAAGCTTTATCTTCAAATGAAATCATTGATAAATCTTCTTTATCTTCAAATTCATAAACAGTTTCAACTTTTTGAGGTTTAGCTTTTGACCAAGAATAATTTGAAAAATCATAATTTGTATTAAAGACATTTAATAAATCTAAATATGATTTAACTTTACCATTTTCATAATTACATAAATTTTGTTTTTCATCAAAATATTCAACATATTTTAAGAAATCTTTACTAACAAATTCAGAATATTGACTATCAATGTATTTATATACTTGATAAGCTGGTTTAGTTTCTTTTTTACTATCAATAAGTCCAAATAAAGCAAGATCACCACTTTCGTGTTTAGAATCTTTTAAGCGATAATATGAAAAAGATGTAATGGTATCTAATTGAGATAATTTATACCAAATAGAAGCAATCATACCAGCTTGGATGTTTCTTTCTTTTTCACTATCTTCACATGTTGAAACACCTGATTCAGTTAAATATACTTCTCTTGCTTTTCCATTAACTTTCAATTCATCTTGATTTAAATATGAATCTAATAATTCAATATTAGAAAATGAAATGTGAGAAGTTGTATTATAATTATTTGTCATTCCAACAGTTTTACCACCAGGAATAGCACCCAATTGATTATCATTATTATATGTATCAAGCAAATAAACAGGTGCTTGTGCTAAATGGTATCCATAACTATGAGGTGCAATTGCCCAATCATAATCGCCTTCTTGTTTAGTCTTGTTATTTAACCATTCAATCATTTCTTTTGGAGCATAAGCTTGAACAACATCTCCAGATAATGTATAACCAGGTTTTGCCCAAGCATGTGTAAATGGGACAGTAACTTTAATGTCTTTTTGATATTTTTTACAAGCTAAATTTGTTAATCTTAATAATCTAGAATATTCTTCCATATAAGTAGATAAATCAGCTTGTTTTTCGCTTATTCGATTATAGTCTTTTGCATAGTCAATTTCATTACCGATAACATAATTACCAATATATCCATTTTCATAAGTATCACCACTATATCTACTCGCTAAAAATTCTATTGTTGCGATATAATATTCAAAACCATATTGATTTGAAGTATTCAAAGCAAGAATCTTTGTATCTTGCATAGAATATGGAGCATAAGTCATATTCATAGGGAATATTTCATCAGTAATATTTGAATTAGTAGCATAAACAATCGCAGTAATATGTGCTCCTGTAGCATAATAAGATTTAATAATTCTATCAAAATGATCTACAACTTCTTTTCTAAAATAATAAACCTTACCATTAGATTCAAATC
>FR889431.1:6550-7726 GCA_000432895.1 Firmicutes bacterium CAG:449
CATATCTCCTTCAAAAAATGTTTCATTTGGACAAATTAAATTATCTATTTCTAAATTAACTGTCGCATAAGAGCAATTTAAATCTTTAAAGGAATTAACATCTTCACCAAGAATACCTTTTTTTGATTTAAGATTTAATGTAGGTTCTACTTGTGTTTGACTTTCAATTTCGGTTGCGTAAATAGGGCCTAAAATAATTTTACTTCCATCAACAAGATAATACTTATTGTATAAAGAATCATATTCTATTTCTTTATCAATATAATCATCTTCTGTTTCGTCATATACTTTTTGTGTTTCTAAAGAAATTCTTGCTTTTTTTATTACAACATTTGCATCAAGATTATATTTACCATAGTTAATACCATCTTCAACATCAACAACTTGACTAGAAACACCTTTTGTATTATCACCTTCGAGATACTGATAGGCTTTAACACCAATAATGTTTAATTCTTTTGAAGATACTTTCTTTTCGCTATTATGAATAGTAAAGTTAATATTTTCATTATCAACAGATACTTTCATAGTTATTTTTGTTAAATCATTAATTCCTTCACTTGTAGAACTTGATGAAGCACTATTCGAAGAAGAACTCGAATTATTTGGTGTATCATTACAAGATGATAAAAGTGAAAAAGAAAGAATTGAAGTTAACAAAAGTAATTTATATTTTTTCATATTTATCCTTTCTAAAATTACTTAATTCTAATTTCTTGAGTTTTATATAAACTATCATTTGGATCATTTAAATCACAAAAACTAGTCGTGTCAACATGAGGAATACTTGACCATTTAACATGTTTAGTAAAAAGTGCAACAAATTCCATTGGAACTGATAAAAATAAGAAAAATGGAATAAGTAAAACTGAAGCAATCTTTTTTCCTAAACTAACATTTTTAATTCTTTTATGTTCAATAATATAAAGTAAACTAAAAATAAACACTAAACCAATATAAGCAGTAACAATATTTTTCCCAGCATTAATTAAATATGGAATATAAGCTTCTTGAATACTAATTCCAAATAATGGAGCAATTAAAACACAAATAAATTGTAAAATAGTAATACTTGTAGAAATAACACAAAGAGGCATAATATTTATAGAAATATCAAATATAGAAAATTTATTTTTACCACCATTTTTATTCTTTGATTTAAATAAGCTTTTAATT
>FR889432.1:0-1928 GCA_000432895.1 Firmicutes bacterium CAG:449
CATAATTACCATAACGCATTCATTTGTTACTTCGGTAGAATATGAAGCGTATCGTCTTTTTAATGGAACATAAGTTCCATCCATAAATATTGCTACACACTTAGGAAGTATTCTTTCTTTAAATTCTAAAGCAGTTGATAAAATCTTTCTAACCATTCTTGCTGATGATTCCTTAGAAAGATTAACGCCCATAGTTTCATCTAAATAAGAAACTATTTCTCTATGAGTCATTCCTCGTAAATAAAGAGTTTGAACAACATATTCCAAATCTTTAGTAGTTTGCTTGTATGGTTGAATTAACTTTGTTTCAAATAGGTTTAAACGATCTCTAGGCACAGATACTTCAATAGATCCATATCGAGTCTTAAGATGTCTTTTATAATATCCATTTCGAATATCTAAAGTTTCATTTCTTAAAGCTTCAGTTAAAAAATCTTCAATTTCACCTTGCATGAGTTGATTTATTGTTTCTTGTAGTTTTTCTTTTACAAATTCATTAATAGATGATTTAAAAAATTCACCTAATTCTTCTGATGATTTTCCATCAATTAGTGTTAAAATAGACATGGTCATAATCCTTTCTTAGTTATTTTTAGACAACTTAATTATAAAGGTTTATGACTTTTTTGCTGAATATTTTTGTAATATGGAAGTAAGTGCACTTACTTCCATATTACTCTTACCCATCAAATTATCTAAAACACATACTTATTGTAACTCTCAATAAGTGAGAGTTACAATAATTAACCTCAAAAACTATATAACCATCTTTAGATTTTGTAACTAAATCAAATTGACCATTTTTTTCTTTAGGATTGTCATGCCAATAAGTTCCAATATCTTCAATAATTGGATTAATAAGTCCCAATTTGTTTTTTCTAATTAAATATTGCATAGATATTCTTTCAAATACTTTTGGAACAACAACATTCATAAAATCTTCATTTATATATTTATCATAAAACATTTCGTTACTTAAAATATTTTTAATTGAGAGATTATGATAGATATATCTATAATAAAAGTACACTGCATTATCAGTTAAAACATATCCAGATTTTCTTTTATTTGTTTTATCATTTATTGGACAAACATAAGTTATTAAATCCATTTTTTCTAAAACTTCTAATGTATCATACAAAGTGCTTGTAGTACTAATTCCTGATTTAGATAAAATATCAGAATAATGAAATGCTCCAGTTGCAATAGTTGAAAAAACTGTATATGCATTATTAATTTTTGTTAATTCTTCTTTTATATTTGATGTTATTTCAGATAACAAATGAGAAAATTGCCCACTTAATAAATTAATAATATTTTCTTTCACCGTTAATTTAGAATCTATTTGTTTATTATAAAAAGGCACTCCTCCAAAAAGCAGCATATAATTTTACTTTATCTTCATTAGAAAAGTCTTTATAAAATTTAGCTGAATCATAATAATCCATTTCTTTTAATAAAATTGAAACATTAAAACGCCTATATAATGGATTACTTTCACTTAAAATACTTTCCATTATAGAAATACTACTTCCTAATAAGAAAAATTTAATTTTTGATTCATTTTGATAATTATCTATGATTCTTTGTAATTTAAAATCTAATCCACTTATTATTTTTCTAATATATGGATATTCATCAATAGCAAAACATAACTCATTATTTTTTGCATATTCAAATAAGAACTCAATTGCATCAACAAATGTTTCAAAAAACAGATTTTTAATCCATAATGTTTCTTTTATAATTTTAACTAGATCATTAATATTACTTTTTTCATTTTCTTGATTACATTGATAAATGTTTTGTCGGAAAAAAGCAACAAGAAAAAATCCGACAAATTTTACTTGAAGTATTTACTTGACTATCATTAAAGATTTTATACTTAATAACAAACAAATTATTGGTAGTTAATTTTTTTACAAATT
>FR889432.1:2031-7946 GCA_000432895.1 Firmicutes bacterium CAG:449
TCTTTTTGATACTTGAGTTTCTTTTATTATTTCTTCATTTGAAACACCAAAATACGAAAATACAGATGCTTCACTTATTAATTTAAAAATTTTTTCTTCTAATTTGGTCATTTTAAAATCATATTTGAATGTATCTAATTTATTCTTTTCAAAATTTAATTTTTTAATTAATAAATCAGTTTGATTAATTAAAATCTCTAAAATGGATTCAACAAATGTATTAAGACATCCAAATTCATATCTATCATTAGCTTCTTGAAACGCTTTATAATATTTGTTTTTTTCATGTAAAAAAGCCATCGCGATAGTAAAGGAAAAATAACTTTTAGTTTCTAAAAATAAACCATTTGAAAATAAAAATCTTCCAAGTCGACCATTACCATCATAAAAAGGATGAATATATTCAAACATAAAATGACATAAAATCATCTTAATAAGAGTATCATTCTTTGAATTATAAAAATTAACAAACTCTTCCATTAATCTATTAATATTTTCTTCTCCAGCAATTCCTATATGAATATTTTTTATTCCATTGGCAACATACACATCTCCATGTCTAAAATAAATACCATCAGGTAAATCATTTTTTTCTATAGCATCATTTAAAACTAAATCATATATATTTCTAATATCTTGACAAGTTTTTATGTATATTCCTTCATTATCTAATAAATATTTATAAGCATTAGCAATTGATATAATCTTTTTTTCTTTAGACAAAGACGCTTCATTAATTATTTTAAAAATATCATGCTTAGTTGAAAAAATATTTATTCGTTGATTCAATTTCATCAATAATGAAAGATTGAATTATTTGTTTTTTTGAAAAATTTGTAAAAGAATTAATAATAAAATCTAATTCTAAAATTTTTTTATTTAAAACTAATAACATATTAAATATTTCTATAGATTGATTAAAGAAAAATTTTCCATCTAACAAATTAATAGAATTACTTGCGTGTTTTAAATCATTTAAATACTTATCAAAATCACTTTTATTTAATTTAAAATAATTAGATTTTACATTCATAAATTTGCACCTCTAATATTATTTTATTAATTACAAGTGAAATTATCGAACATTTTTGCACTTAAATTTTAAAAAATGAAAATTTAAGTGAAAATATTAATAAAGTTTTTTTCATTCATAATTAAAAATATTTAAGGTATTTATCAAGAATACTATTCACTTTATTTTTATCTAATATCCCAATGAATCCTATGACTGCTTCAAATGCAGTTGCATAGGATTTAATATTTTTTTCAGTTAAATCATTATTTACTGCAAACAATTTATTTTGTAATAAATCCTTACCAATATTATTCAAATTTTCATTTTTAACTATGCTTTTTTTGTTAGAAAGTTCTTCGGATGTAATATTACTTTTATATTCTTTTAGCATTACATATGAACCACAAATAGCATCACCAACTGTAGCTAACGCTCTATGGTCATTTATTGTATTTTGTTTATTTTTATCATTATATTCTTTAGCATATTCAGGCATAGTTAATGATTGGACTGCTATTGATTCGTATTCTTTTGGTATTTTTATATCTATTAAAGAATAGAAATCTTTTGCTGATTGTAACATCTCATTAAATGATAAAATTTTCATATTCATTCCTTTATTTTCTATAGTATAGATAAAATTATAAACAAATTATTTTTACCTTTTTACCGCCTTTTAAATGATTTTCTTAACAAAAAAAGAGATTTCCCACTTTTTCGAAAAGCAGTAAATGGTTTAGTTTTTTATAATTTTTAGCCATTTTTATGACTAAGTAACACAACAGTCTCAACATGCATTTACACTAGGTAAATTATATGAATTTAAAGGGTCGGATGATGGTGATTGATATGAATCACCATCTCCATTCCCATTATTGCTATTTCTTGTTTTAGACTTTGATTTTACATTCTTACCAATCTTTAATACAAAGGTAATTAGATAAGGATCTATATCACCATTTATATTGTATCCAACAACTATAACTTTTTCTACAATGCTTTCAAAAATAAATCTATCAAATTCTTGTAAATTACCATTACCTTCAAGTAAGTTTCTACATGCTCTAATTTCATTTTTGATTTCGTTTTGATTATCTTTCGTTTGATTATAATTAGCTAATTCTTTGTTTTTAGATTCTAAATGTGTTATCTCTTTTTGTGTTTTTTCAATTTTCTTAACGATATTATCTTCCATTAATGTGTCATCAAGTTTAGCAAGAAAACTTTCCAATACATCTTTATCATTAACTCTAATAAGGTTATAAGCATCTAAGAACGCTTTTTGTAACAAGTCTTCTTCTACACTTTACTATGAGGACAAGTCTTTTTACCACCTTTAGTAGCACTTACACATTGCCATATATTCTTAGAATAATTCTTACCAGAATTCCAATGTCTTCTAGTTAGTGTCCTTCCACAAAATCCACATTTAATCATACAACTAAAAGCAAATTTGCGAGTGTATTTTTCTCTAGTAATATTAGAATCAATTCTTCTTGGCTTACCTCTTCTTTTCAAAATCTTTTGAGCTGATTCAAATACTTCTCTAGAAATAATTGGTTCATGATGATTTCTAATGTAGAATTGGTCTTCTTCACCAAAGTTAGCAAGTCTTCTTTTAGATATATGGTCTAGTGTAAATGTTTTTCCTTGTAGCAAATCACCAACATATTTTTCATTTTTAATAATGCCAATGACTGTACTTTCTCCCTATCTTGAATAACCATATCTAGTCTTGTGTCCTAATTGTTCAAGTTCATCATAATGACCACTTTCCTCCCATCCTTCAATTAATTGATTCTCCCATTTAATTCTATTATCAATAACACATAGTAACTTATGATAAATATCATCTTTGATTTCTTTCTTATCCATTTTAGATATTATTTCAAATAATATTTCTATCATCTTATTTTGATTATCAATTACACTAGTTAACATACTAACACATGGATCTTTATAATCACCACTTCGATTATCTAATGCTTCATTAAGTAAATCACATATTAATGAAGTCTTATTTGTTGTCTTTTCTTTAATTGCTTCTTTTAGTAATCTATCACTTAATTCTTTATCGTGAACTACTAAAGTTGTTACATTAAAATTTAATTTTTTCTCTATAACCTTTTTCTCCTTTCAATTTTAAAATAATATTTTTTAATATTTTCTCTTATTATTAATTACTACAGACATAGTATTAATATATAAGAGATAGTAAGAGATTAATAATCTCTAATAATAAGTGTGCTTGTATAAATTAAATTAGATGAATATAATCAATCCTACTTTCATCTCCCTTCACCTACTTATACTAAATTTCACCCATAAGTGATGGGGGTCCCACTTTAAAATTTTTTTAATATTTTATAAATGTGCCTATTGAAGACATAGTTTCGCCTTCAAATGAATATACTAATTTTCACCCTTCCTTACCACCCGTTAATTAAATTTTTTTATTTTTTTCCATAATAAAAAGACTTGCTTCTGTACGAAACGAGCCTTGTGCTTAATATTTAGTTATTTAGAAAGAAACATTTTTCTTCTTTTTCTAAGTTCTTCTTTATGATCTTTTAATATTTCAAATTGATTAATTCTTTTTTCTAGATCTAAATCTGGATGAAGTTTAAATTCTCCACAGTCCCAATCTCTAAATACATAAGGATTATTAATATCATAAAGTATATCTAATGTTAATTCTTTACCATTTTTAATTCTTTGTTTGCCTATATAAATAATCTTATTTCCTGATTGTCTACTATTAATAAAACATGATTCTACTTTAATTAACCCTTCATTAACTAACTCTTTAATTATCTTTTGAATAGTTCTATCACTTACTGCTAACTTAGATGATAAATAATTAACTTTAATTGGAGTACCACTATTATCGATAATATAATTTAAAACTATTTCTTTACGTTCACTAGGTGTTGGTTTACGATAATGATAAACTATTGTTCTTAAAGTTTCATCATATACTTCAAGAATTACTATACCATATTTACGATAATTTTCATTTTCAGTTGTATAATATATAATTAACCTCTTATTTTTACATATCTAAAAGTAAGATCTTCATAGTCATCTTCTTGAATATAAACCTCAAAATCTAACTCGTCGGCTAAAGATAATATTAAATCTTTATTTTCTGGTTTTATATTTTTACCTAAATATATTTTTTTGATTTTTGGCATTGTTACTTTTGTACAAGGTTTACCAATTATCCTCCATTCTTTTTGCAATGACCATTCAGTATTTTTCGTTGATAATATTTTAAAATAATCTTCTAAGAACTCTCTTTGAATTTTAATTTTATCGTTAGGATAAATTACTAAATCTAAAACAAGCTTTACTTCCATTTTAATTGGATTAAAATCTTTTCTTTTTTTATATACTACTGGAAGCATAATTTCATCATTAGATACATAATCTCTTAAATAAGTTTCAATATCATATTCGACACATAATCCTTCATATTTATTAGAATACATTTGCCACATTATTTGACTCATGTTAGTCTCTGTTAATGAACACAAACCTGTATTCTCTTTTTGTTTAATTAGTGCTTCTAAAATCTTTTCACAACCATTAGCAAATGCATTATTGGAAAACAATTCATCCTTTTTTTCGCTCAGTAGATCTAAAAATTCATCGACTTTTGAAGGATTTATTTCTTTAACTTTATTTAATAAGAAATGTTTTGCTTTATCTTTTTTTATAGTTCCATCATGGTAATAAAAAGCAAACATTGAATCAATATGTCTTTTTACTTTTGGATCTGCTTTTTGTTTTGCATATTTCTTTAGCCATTCAAAAAAGAAAGGCATTATTTCATCTTCACTATGATTTAGATAATAATTAGCATCAAAGTTTAGTGAACAATCAAATTGATCATCCATCAACTCTGCAGGAGATAAATATAGATAATTATCTATTATCATTTCAGCAGTATAATCTTCAAAGTTCATATATTTATATAATGTCTTAGGAAAGTAAGAAGCATCTAATTTTTCCACTTCCTTATTATATTTTTTAATGGCATTATCAAATGACTTTTTATTTTTCACTTCTATCACCACACAGTCGTTCATCTAATAAAAGTTTATCATAAAATGCCATTATTTTAAAGTCATATAGACTTTATTCTAGCTTGGGCTATATCAAAATACTTCTTTTCTTTTTCAATGCATACAAAGCGCCTATTTAGCTTTTTAGCAACATATCCAGTAGTACCACTTCCCATAAAAGGATCTAATACAACGTCTTTTTCATTTGTAGATGCTATTATAATTCTTTCCAATAGACATTCAGGCTTTTGAGTAGGGTGATAACCAAATTTCTTCTCGTCCATTTGAACTGCAGGAAGATTCCATACATCATGCATTTCTTCGTTATTCACTTTAAACATTTCATTATAATTAAATGTTTTATTTCTTCCTTTACTAGCCCATATAATAAATTCATAAGAAAACTTAAATTTATTTTTATAAATTAATGGTGGTGGATCAATCTTATGCCAAATAATAATATTAATGATTTTAAAACCTATCTTTTTCATTTGTTCCTGAACATCAAAAATATTATGTTGAGTTCCACTTACCCAAATAGTTCCTCCATCCTTTAATAATCTATAACATTCATTTAACCAATCATAATTAAATTTACTAATATCTTCATAGTTAGAAGCTTTATCCCATTCACCTTTATTAACGGATACAACTTTACCACTATGAATGGATAATCCCCCATTTGATAAAAAGTATGGTGGGTCTGCAAATACCATATCTACCTTATTAGAAGGTAGTGTTTTCATTACTTTAATACAATCATCGTTATATATCAAAAAAAGTCCTCCTAATATTTAATTAGTGAAAAAATTGAATTTTTCCTAAAAAAAATT
>FR889432.1:7983-25279 GCA_000432895.1 Firmicutes bacterium CAG:449
TATTTATTTTATAAATATAACTTTTTTCTTATTTGACAAGTCTTTCTCTTAAATTACAAAGTTTTTCTCCTTTATATTTGAAATAATGAGGACCTGCAATACTATAATTTACA
The DNA here is from genome assembly GCA_000432895.1 of Firmicutes bacterium CAG:449. GTDB lineage: Bacteria > Bacillota_I > Bacilli_A > RFN20 > CAG-449 > CAG-449. The sequence continues at coordinate 8,097 of FR889432.1, forward strand.
CCTAATAAAAGTTTTGCCAATGCTGTTAAAGAGTATTCTTCATCTTTATAAATAACTTTCTTTTCATTTTTTACGTAACACTTAATACTAGAATCATTTATAAATTCAAGTTCATCTCCTTCTTTAAGATTACACATTGAAAATTTAAATGCTTCCGCTCTTACTGAATCAGCAATTTCATCTGCTTCAATTTCTTTTTTAGAAGGTGCAACTCTATGTAAATTATCTTTTAATCCATTAATTTCAGCGATTGCTTCTAATAATGAGTAAGCCTCTTCTGCATCCATAGCATAGAATTCTCTAACTCTTTTCTTTCCTTCAAAATCATCAATTGATCTTAGATTAGGATTTAATCTATCAATCATTTCATGAATCTTTTTATCAGATAATCTATTAGATACTTCATAAAATGCAAAAAGTCTAAAAGCAAACGGAATACATTCACTCCTATTTAATTCTTTTAATCTTCTATCTACATCATCTGCATAACCAATCTTCACATATTCTGGGAAAGATGGATTTGTTAATATATAAATTACACCGACTTTTTCCATTTTAAATAGTCTCCTTTAAATCTAAATATCTATTTTTTGTTAATTCGCAATATTCTAATTCTTTATCAATACCGATATATCTTCTATTTAATTTTACACTAACTAGTCCTGTTGTGCCACTACCATTGAAAGGATCCAAAACTAAATCTCCTTCATTGGTAGATGCTAATATGATTCTTTCAAGTAACGCTAATGGTTTTTGAGTTGGATGCTTACCATATTTCTTTTCTTTTTTTGTAACTAATGGAATTAGCCAAACATCCTTCATTTGCTTACTACCATTCATTTCTTTCATTAAAGAATAATTGAAAGTGTGCTTTCCTTTTATCTTTTGTGTTAATTGTTTTCTTGCCCATAAGATAGTTTCAGTAGAATTTGCAAAGCATCTACAAGCTAAATTAGGAGCAGGATTAGGTTTTTGCCAAGTAATATTATTAATGATTGAAAAACCTTCTAATTCTAATGCCATTCCAATCACATAAATATTGTGGAATGTGCCACTAATCCAAATTGTTCCATCATCTTTTAATACTTCTCTACATAATCTAATCCATTTTCTATTGAATTTAATCTTTTCTTCAATAGTAACAGATTTATCCCATTCTGCTTTATTAACCGAAACTTGTTTTCCAGAATGACATGATACACCTCCACTTGATAAAAAGTAAGGAGGGTCTGCAAATATCATATCGACTGATTTTGATTCTATTTTCTTTAATCTTTTAAAACAATCATCGTTGTAAAGAATAAAATCATTATCTTGAATTATTACTTTATTACCATTCATAACATCACCAATTAAAACTTAAAGTAATCTTTGATGGCTTCTTCTAACATACCTACTTTTGCTAAGTGGAAATTTAATAAATAATCTAAATGTCTAAAACCTTTTTGTAATTGGTTCTTTTCTTTATTTGACCAACAGTTACCATCAGTAATTAATGCAAATCCAATACCAACAGTGTCTAAATCATTTTGACGATTAATATAACTATCAATAATTTCTTCTGGTTTAGAACCACCGCTAAAGAAGAAATCTACTTCGATATTCAAAGCTTTATTATCTTTTACTAAAATAAAGTCTGCTTTTCTATCCTTAACATCAGAAGACACAGAAAAACCTAATTGATTTAATTCTTTAAATTTCTTTTGACTAATAACTTTAATTCCATATTTGTGAGCAATTTCCATAATAATTGGTTCACAAGTTATTTCAAATGCTCTTCCACTTCTATTTTTTCTTCCGTTAGAATCTAATCCAACTAAAACACCAATAACATAATCAATAACACTTTTTTCTAACATATTTTGAAATAAATTTTGTAAACCAGATTGAGTGAAAAATTCATAATATAAATCAACTTGTTTTTTTGCTTCTTCGCTTTGTAAATGTTTAAGACTCAAATCATATCTTAAAAAGTCATTATTTTCACTATCTTTATCAACTATTACTAAATCATCTTTCTCTTTTAATATTTTTTTTCGATCATTTTTGGCAATCGCAATTAATAAAGGAAATGTTCCTACTATAGTAGGTAATTTACTAAACAATCTTTCGAATTGTTCTTTTGACGCATTTTTAATAAGACAATTCATTGCATTTAATTCAATATCAAATTGTTCGAAATTCTTTCTAGTTGCGTTTCTCCAATCTACATATACATCAAAACTTCTATTAGTTTCTAAAATATTGTCTACAAATAATTGTGATAATTCATTTATATCTTTTTCTAAATACATAATTGTTCCTCCTAGTAATTTATTCGTAATTAGTAATGATTACTTCTTCAACTTCGCCACGTCCATCTGCTTTAGAATTAATCATTCTTTTAGCAGGAACTATTGTGATATGGAATCCTTTATATAATTCATTGATAAACTTTGTATTATGATTACTTAACATTACATATACACCTTTATCTGATAATTCTTTAAACACTTTAGCAAGTCTTACTTGTTCTTCTTTACCAAATGCATTTTTATCGTAAGAAGTAAAGCTGTTCTTTTCTTCCCACGTATCATATGGAGGGTCAAAATATACAAAGTCTCCAGCTTTAGCATTTTTAACTGCTTCTTCAAAATCAACACTAGTAATTACTGGTTTTCTATTTTTAAAGAATAAATTTAAAGTATCAAAAGTCTTTTTATCAAAACAATTAACTGCTTTTTTCTTTCCTGAAGGAACATTAAAATATCCTTTAGAATTAACTCTATATAAGCCATTAAAACAAGCTTTGTTTAAATAAATCATTCTTCCTGCTCTTACATAAATAGGAAGATTATTAAATCCTTCTAATTTATCCATTTCTCTTACTTGATAATAATATTCTTCAGAATGATTTTCTTCGTGTTTTAATAATTCTTTCTTTAGCAATTCAAATAATTCATTATTTTCTAAACATTTATATACACAAATAAGTTCTTCATTAGAATCATTAATAGAGAATGCTTTTGGTTGTAATTTAAACAATAAAGCACCACCGCCTACAAATGGTTCAAAATATCTATTAAATGTTTCTGGTAAATGAGATTCAATTACTTCTAATAGTTGAGTTTTCCCTCCAGCCCACTTAACAAAAGGATGAACATCTAAATTCTTAATTTCTTCTTTTACTGCAACTAATTTCATTCCTAATGCATCATATATCTTAGCAATAGTATTAAAAGTAACACCAATTACTGTTCCTTTTTCAATCTTAGATAATTGAGCTCTATCCATTCCACATAAAGTTGATAATTGTTCTTGAGATAAACCTGCTTCCATTCTAAAATTACGAATATCGTTTCCTAAAGATGATAACATCATTTCCATATGAAAAACCCCCTTGCATAACTACAAGGAGATTATATCATACTTAGTTATGTTTGTGTATAAAAATACACATTAATCGTTTAAATTTTAGAAGTATAATACTTCGCTACCTTATCCAATTCAGGAAATAAAGATGCTTCATTTATATTTAAAGCATCTAACTCTTCTAATATAGCTGCTCTATTAACTATTTTTATTTTATAAATAACATTATAATTTATTTTTTCTTCAATTTCTTTTTGGTTCTTACTAAGACCGCTAATAATAAAAGCCCCACTTTGTTTATCTATTCTTCTATTTGAATTGTCTGATTGAACAAAATAATTTTGAAGAAGGTCTCTAGCTAATATTCTTTTTTCAAAACTCACTTCAGTCATTATTTCGTGATATAATTTATCGATTACTTTCGGGAGTCTGTTATAATCAAATGCTGCATTTATTCCTTTTTTTAGTATTAAATCAATACAACAGTCATGCATATCTTCTAATTCAGTTTTAGTAAATCTAGCTAAGCAAGATAACATGATTATTCTGTCACTATCTTTAAATAAAAGTTTCGACTTTGGATTCGCAAAAACATAAACATATCCATATTGTGATTTATCACAATCCTTGCATCCATAATTTTTGCAAGCAAAGTATAACGCAACTAAAGGATTTGAGGTTATATCTAATAGTCTAGTTGGACATTCGTAATGCTGCAGCGTAACCAAAGTATCTAAATGATTTCTATTATTTAATTCGTTAACACAGCGAGATTTTATATAATGATAAAATTTGTCTTCTTTACCATAATTAATACTTCTAAAACAACTTGGTAACAAATTATAATTCAATCCATCATAAACCCCTCTATAAAAAAATTCTAATTCATTAGATAGTTTTTCAAATCCGTTAATACTCATATTATATTCGTCTTTCTTTGCTCTATACATTGTAACTAAAGATTCAATTAAAGGGAATTCATGATAATATCTAATTATTTCCTTTAGCATTCCAACTAATTCTTTTTTCTTTCTTGTTTTTCCATTTTTATCAAGTTTATCATCTAAATTATACGACTTAATTTCTTTCTCAAAATAGTGCACTTCATCTATTATTTTAAATAACCTATCTAAATTAAAAAAGTTTTTAGAATAATTAGAAATATCAAAAATTACTTTTATATAGTCGATTAAATTATCAATTTGAACTTCTTTTTGGTACATACTTTTACTCCTTTTTATAAACATTATTCAGCGAGGATAATATCATTTCTTTTTCTTTAATTTACATATTCCCACACTCTAGGTTAGCAACTACACTAACCTTTATGTAGTCTTTTATAGTCTTTTCACGACTCCCATCAACATCTACATTGAAGACAAAATGTCTAAAAAATAACTCAAAACACATAATTTCAGTGTATTTAACTACTTTTTGGCATCCTTTAGACATAGCAACACTATTGTCTCAACATGGAAAGTATGTGGAAACATATCAACAGGAGTAACACTAGAAATATCATACTTACTAGATAAAATTTTTAAATCCCTACTCAAAGTAGCCGGATCACAAGAAACATATACCACTCTTGAAGGTAAAGTTTTTAAAATGACATTTAAAAATTCTTCACTAGATCCTTTTCTAGGTGGATCCATAATAACAACATCATATTTAAATCCATTTTTATATTGTTCAACAATAAAGTCCCCTGCATCACCTTGATAAAAATATGCATTATTAATGTTATTATTTTTTGCATTATTAATCGCATCAACGACCGCTTCTTTTACAATCTCTACACCAGTAACTGTTTTACAACTTTTTGAAGCAATTAATCCAATCGTGCCAATACCACAATAAGCATCAAGAACATTATCATCTTTAGTTAAATGAGCTTTACTAATAGCTAAAGAATAGAGTTTTTCAGTTTGTAAAGGGTTAACTTGATAAAATGATTTAGGTGAAATTTTAAATTCAATATCACAAAGTTTATCTCTAATAAAACCTTTACCAAATAAAATTCTTTGTTTCTCTCCTAAAATAACATTAGTATCTCGAGAATTAATATTTTGAATTACAGTTGTTATTTCTGGATTATCTTTTTTTAAAGCTTTTAAGAATTCATTTCTTCCTGGGAAAGAATCAATATTAGTAACTAAAACAACCATAATTTCTTCATAATGATAAGAAGTTCTAATTAAAATATGTCTTATGACACCTCTTCTAGAATCTTCATCATAAGGAAGAATTTTATATCTTTTCATTAATAATCTAATTGATGATAAAATTTTATCTGCTTTTTTATTTTCAATCTCACATGTTTCAATAGGAACAATATCATGTGTTTTTTCTTTATAAAAACCTGTTACAACTTTGCCTTTATAACTTTTAACAGGCATTTGAATTTTATTTCGATAGCAATAAGGAATTTCCATACCAATAGTGGAATCAACTTTAGCATTAATATTTCCAATTCTTTTAAGACATTCTTGTACTTTTTTTTGTTTATATTCTAATTGTTTTGAATAAGATAAATGCATCAAAGAGCATCCACCACAACTAGTAAAATTACGACATTTAGGATTAACACGATCTTTACTTTTTTCTATATATGATTTTACTTTTCCATAAAAAATATCTTTTTTTAAATAAGTAATCATAATTTCTGCTTTTTCAAAAGGAAGAAGGTCATCAACAAAACCAACAATATTGTTATATTTAACAACACCTTTACCTTCATTTGAAAGATCATAACATTCACCAATAAATGTTATATTAGAATTTTTCTTAATCATATTTTCACCCAAGTATTTATTTTAAAACAAAAAATCAATTACACAACTTAAATTTATCTTAACCAATAATTTCATGAATAATTTTATGATTAAGAACTTTATCTTGAACAATAATATAACTATTTTCTAAATCTTTATAAATTTCTTCAACATTTTCTTTATTTGTATAACAAGTTAAAAGTAATTCGCCCTTTTTTACAAAATCACCAACTTTTTTATTTAAAACAATTCCACTTGACATATCAATAACATCATCTTTCGTGGCTCTACCCGCGCCTAAATGCATTGCACATTCACCAATTTCTAAAGCAGATATTTTTTCAACATATCCTTCTTTAGAAGAATAAATTTCTTTTTGATATTTGCTCTTTTCAAATTTAGAATAATCTTCTAAATAAGAAATATCTCCACCTTGATATTTAATTAATTCTTCTAATTTTTTAAAAGCCTCTAAATTATCAATTTTACTTTGTAATAAAACTTTTCCTTTTTCTATATCTTCTTCAATATGAGCTTGTTTTAAAATAATCGCTCCTAAATTTAAACATAACTCCACTAAATCTTTTGGTCCACGTCCTTTTAAAGTTTCACATGCTTCAATAACTTCTAAAGAATTACCAATTGCCATTCCTAAAGGTTGATCCATATCAGTTAAAACTGCTTTTGTATCTCTATTTAAATGCTTACCAATTTCAACCATTGTAGACGCTAATTCTTCAGCGGATTTAATATCTTTCATAAAAGCACCTGAGCCAAATTTAACATCAAGTAAAATAGTATCAGCCCCAGAAGCTAACTTTTTTGACATAATAGAAGATGCAATTAAAGGAATTGAATCAACTGTTGCAGTAACATCTCTTAAAGCATAAAGTTTTTTATCAGCAGGAACTAAATCACCAGTTTGTCCAATAATAGCAATACCAATATCATTTACTTGTTTAATAAAATTTTCTTTTGAAACATTAACAGATACCCCTTTTATTGATTCAAGTTTATCTAATGTTCCTCCAGTATGACCTAAACCTCTACCTGACATTTTTGCTACTTTTGCTCCACAACTAGCTACTAACGGACCAAGAACAAGTGATGTTTTATCACCAACCCCACCAGTAGAATGCTTATCAATTTTAACTCCCTTAATTGAGCTTAAATCAATAATTTCACCAGAATGAAGCATACTATCAGTTAAAAAACTAATCTCTTTTTTATTCATTCCTTGAAAATAAATTGCCATAGCCAAAGCAGAAGCTTGATAATCAGGGATACTATTATTTACATAATTTTTAATAAAAAACTCAATTTCTTCTTTACTTAATTCAAAACCATCTCTTTTTTTGAGAATAATATCTGTCATTTGCATATAAAAAGTCTCCTATATGAGAAGATTATAGCAAATTACGAAGATTTTTTAAACACTCCATTACTTTGATATATATGCTTATTATTTATATTGGTTAGAACCTTATTTGCTATCATTAGTTTATCTTCATTATCTAACAAAATATTTTCATTAATAACTATTCCTTCAACAAAAAAAGCTTTTAATAAATAAGTTAAAAATAAATTCAAATCGCCTTCAATATGTAATAACAATAAAATCTCTTCTAAAGAAATTAATTCTTTTTCATAAATTAATATATCTAAATATAAACAAATAAATTTCTTTTCAAAATACAATGTATTATTTTCCAAATAAATATTAATAAAATCTTTTCCAAAATAAAAACTTAATTTTTTCATAAAAACACCTTCCATAATGTTTAATTAGCAAAATATCTTACTTTTCTTTAATCACATAAACAAAAAAAATAAATACATTATTAATAGGTGAATAATTATGGCTTTACTAATGGAAATGAAAAATGTTAACAAAACATTTTTTTCACAAAATGGCGAAGTAAAAGTATTAAATAATATCTCTTTTGCAATTTATGATAATGAAATAATTGCTATTTTAGGTCCTTCAGGATGTGGAAAATCCACAATATTAAATCTTTTATCAAAATTAGAAGAACCTACTTCTGGAGAAATTATTTCTAAATGCAAAAAAGGATACATGTTTCAAAAAGATAATTTAATGGAATGGCGAAATATTTATAATAACATCTTAATCGGTTTAGAAATAAAACATTTAAAAAGCAAACAAAATCTTGAATACGTCGATAGTTTATTAAAAAAATATCAATTAGAAGAATTTAAAAATTATCATCCTCATGAATTATCTGGAGGAATGAGACAAAGAGTTTCCTTAATAAGAACATTAGCCTTAAAACCAGATTTATTATTATTAGATGAGCCTTTTTCCGCTCTTGATTATCAAACAAAATTATATGTTCAAAATGATGTTTTTTCTATTATTAAGCAAGAAAAAAAAGCTGCTTTAATTGTCACCCATGATATATCAGAAGCAATTGCCTTAAGCGATAAAATTATTATTTTATCAAATAGACCATGTTCAATAAAAAATATCATTTATTTAGATTTTGATAAAGCATTAACACCTTTACAAAGAAGAACTAATCCAAAATTTAATCAATATTTTAAAAAAGTTCATCAAGAACTTGAAAATTAACATAAAAACTATTGCTAGAACTTAATTTATTTGATAAGATATTAACGCTTTCTTTAAACACAATTGAGGTTTAAGGCGGAAGGAGAAGCTCAATGAAAAAAGGAATACATCCAAATTATACTCAATGCACAGTTACTTGTGTTACATGCGGAAATACTTTTACAACTGCTTCAGTATTAAAAGAAATTCGTGTTGATACATGTGCAAATTGTCATCCATTCTATACAGGTAAACAAAGATTTACTCAAACTGATGGACGTATTGATCGTTTCAATAAAAAATACGGAATTAAGTAAGAAAATCAAAACTGTCCATTTGGGCAGTTTTTTTATAGGAGAAAATTATGGCTAGAAAATTTTATATTACCACCCCAATTTATTACCCAAGCGCTAAATTACATATAGGTCATGCTTATTGCACCACTTTAGCCGATTCCATTGCTCGTTACCATAGAATAATTGGTGACGAAACATATTTTTTAACTGGCACTGATGAACACGGAGAAAAAATCCAAAAAAATGCAGAAGCAAAAAATATGGCACCACAAGAATTTGTTGATGAAATAGTAGAAGGAATCCAAAAACTATGGAAAACCTTGCGTATTAGTAATGATGACTATATTAGAACCACCCAATTACGTCATGAAGAAGTTGTCCAAAAAGTATTTTCTAAAATGTTAGAAAATGGTGATATCTATTTAGGAAATTATGAAGGTTGGTATTGTACACCTTGTGAATCATTCTGGACTAACTCACAAGTTCAAGGTGAAGAACATCTTTGCCCTGATTGTGGACGCCCTTGTCATACAGCTAAAGAAGAAGCATATTTCTTTAAAATGAGTAAGTACGCTGATAAATTAATGGATTTTTATGCTTCACATCCTGATTTTATTACTCCAGAATCAAGAAAAAATGAAATGATCAATTCATTCATAAAACCAGGCTTAGAAGATTTATGTGTTTCTAGAACTTCATTTACTTGGGGAATTCCTGTTAAAGAAAATCCTAAACATGTCGTATACGTTTGGTTAGATGCTTTATTTAACTATATCTCTGCTTTAGGTTATTTATCAAATGATGATTCCTTATTTAAAAAATTTTGGAGTGATGATACATATATTTTACATCTAGTTGGTAATGATATTACTCGTTTCCATGTTATCTATTGGCCAATCTTCTTAATGTCACTTGGCTTAAGAGTTCCTGATAAGGTCTTCGTTCATGGTTTATTAATGATGAAAGATGGAAAAATGTCTAAATCAAAAGGTAATGTCGTGGACCCATATCCACTTATTGAAAGATATGGATTAGATGCTGTTAGATACTATTTAGTTAGAGAAACAATCTTTGGTCAAGATGGAACTTTTACACCTGAACAATTTGTTGAACGAATAAATATTGATTTAGCAAATGATTTTGGTAACCTTTTAAATAGAACTATTGGTATGATGAATAAATATTTTGGTGGTATTATCCCTTCTTATCAAGGCGCATTAACTCCTCTTGATGAAGCTTTAGAAGCTTTTGGAAAACAAACTATCAAAAATTATCAAAACAATTTTGAAACTTTGCATGTTACAGAAGCTATTAGTAATGTCTTTGATTACATTTCCAAAGCAAATAAATATATTGAAGAAAACCAACCTTGGGTTTTAGCAAAAGATGAAACAAAAAAAGACATTTTACAAAGTGTAATGAATCACTTAGCAAATGTCTTAAGACAATGTGCAATTTTATTAAGTCCAGTCTTATTAGATTCACCTAATAAATTATTTACTCAATTAAATATTGAAAAAGAAAAGCAAACATATCTTAGTGTTAACGCTTTTGATATTCTAGGCGGAGAAAAAGTTGTTGAAAAATCCACGCCATTATTTCCTCGCTTAGATACAAATATTGAAATTGAATTTATTAAATCTCTTATGGGTAAATAATTACCTCTGAAAAAGAATTAATTTTATTTGTTTCAATGATAAAATTCCACATCGCTAAATCATAACTAACATATTTAGATGATGATTGATTAATTTTCACAATTACTTTATCTTCATTTATTTTAAAATATTTTACATGATATTCATAGCTACCACTGGTAGCTATTTTTTTTATTACTACTAATGAATTATTATTGAAAAAATCATCATTATATCTACTAATTAGTTTATCTAAAGAATTACTATAATATTTTATATTGACAAGATAATATTCATTAAATTCCTCAAAAGAATTAATAATAAAACAATTGTTATTTTCAAAATTAACAGTACTTGTTTTTAAATAGTGAACATTATAATTAACATTAGAACTTGACGGCATAATTAATAAGCAAAATAGTGCTAATAATATTTTTTTCTTCATATATTTTCCTCTCATTAAAATTTTACAAAACAAATCTATTTTTATTTGTCGAAAAAAAACGAATCAATCATTTATTGAGTAATTTTTTTTAAAGCATTTGAATATATAAAAATATGAATAACTATTTTGGAACCGATGGTATTAGATTTATCTACCAAGAAAAAACACAAGAATTAATTTATAAACTATCAAAAGCATTATCTCTTTTTTACAAAGACAAAAAAATTATTATTGGACATGACACTAGATTTTCAAGTCGAGACATTTTATTAATTTTGACTTCTCAATTAGAAAATGTAATTTATGTAGGAAATATTTCCACACCAGGAATATGTTATTTATCAAAAAAACATAAATCTATTGGCATAATGATTACTGCTTCCCATAATCCTTATATTTATAATGGTATTAAAATATTTGAAAAAGGTTATAAATTAAAAAATAAAAAACAAATCAAACTATCTTCATTAATCGAGCAAATTCCCTTTAAAGAATTTAAAGTTAAACAACTTCTTTTAAATAGAAATATCTTTAACGAATATATTCTATTTTTAAAAAAATATCTTGTTAAAAGCAATTTTTCTTATGCTTTTGATTTAGCTAATGGAGCGACTAGTTCTTATTTTAAAGAATTAAATAAGTTAATAAATGTAAATAATAAAATATATTTCTCTTCTCCTGATGGAAAAAATATTAATAATGGATGTGGCGCTATTTCACCTACTTCTTTACAAAACATTTTAAAAAAAGAAGACATTCAATATGGATTTTGTTTTGATGGAGATGCTGATAGATTAATCTTAGTAAGCAAAGAAAAAATTTATTCTGGTGACGAATTATTATATATATTTGCTAAATATCAAAAAGTAAAAAAAGTTGTAATCACTAAAATTACTAATCGAGGTTTAATAGAAAGTTTAAAAAAAATTAATATTAAAACAAAAGAAGTAGATGTTGGAGATCAGAACATTTTACTATATCTAAAAAAACATCATTTAACTTTAGGTGGTGAAAGTTCTGGCCATTTAATTGATTATAACTTATTACCAACTGGTGATGCAGTATTAAATGCTTTAATGCTAATTCAATTATTAAATACATATTCTTTATCTACCTTACTAGAAGGATATATTCCTTATCAAGAAGAATTAATTTCTTTATCATTAAATCATCAAGAAACAATTAATAATTCATTAATTAATAATCTAATTATTGAATTAAAAAATAAATTTAATATTTATATCAATATTAGAAAATCAGGTACAGAAAATAAAATAAGAATTTATTTATGTCATCAACAAAAAAACATTTTATCTTATTGTAAGAAAAAAATAATTACCTATCTAAAACTAATTGATAATGAAATTGAATTTAACTCTTTAGAAGTTGAAATCGATCAAAACTCTACTTTTGGAAAAAACATTTGTTTAATTGGTAATACAATTATTCATAATTCTTTTATTGGAGATAATAACATTATTAATAACTCTTCTATAGAAGATTCTTCTATTGGAAATAATAACATAATTGGCCCTTATTCAAGAATTAGAAATAATACTAAAATTCATAACAATATTAGAATTGGAAATTTTGTGGAAATCAAAAAATCAGAAATTAATGATGAAACAAAAATTGCTCATCTTACCTATATTGGCGATTGCAAATGTGGTAAAAATGTTAATTTTGGCTGTGGAACTGTAATTTGTAATTATGATGGAAAACATAAATATCTTACCGAAATAGGTAATAAAGTTTTTATTGGCTGTAATACTAATTTAATCGCCCCTATTAAAATAGAAAATAATTGTTTTATTGCCGCGGGTTCAACTCTAACTACTTCTTTAAAAGAAAATTGTTTTGCCATTGCTCGTGCTAAACAAATAAATAAAAATGGAGAAGCAAAAAAATACCCATATTTTCAGGAGGAGTAATATGTGTGGAATAATTGGTTATGTAAGTAATGAAAATATTGTAAAAAAATTAATTAATGGATTAGAAAATTTAGAATATCGTGGTTACGATTCAAGTGGTATTGCTTTATTAAATAACTCTCTTGAAATTTATAAAGACCAAGGAAAAATAGAAAATTTAAAAAAATTAATTCCTAATAATATATTTTCTACAATTGGTATAGGTCATACTAGATGGGCTACAACAGGCATCCCTAGTAAAGAAAATGCTCATCCTCATCTATCAAATAATGGTTTATTTGCTTTAGTTCACAATGGAATTATTGAAAATTACCAAGAAATAAAGAATAAATACTTAAAAAAAATTAATTTAAAATCTTCCACCGATACAGAAATTGTCTGCAATCTTATTGAAGTATTGTTTAATGGAAATGTTATAGACACTCTTTTAAAAGTAAAAAAAATTATAAAAGGTTCATTTGCTTTTAATTTATTGTATTTAAAAGAAAAAAGAATCTATTTTATGAAAAATAAAACTCCTTTAGTAATCGGTAAAAATAATAATGAATATGCTTTAGCTTCCGATGCTTTAGCCTTTGAAAACATTAATCAAGTTTACTTCTTGCAAGATAATGATTTAGGTTATATTGAGCAAAATAACGCTTATATTTATCAAAAAAAAGAAATAAAATTCAAAAAAATTAATTATTTAAAATCTAATTTTAAAAACAATTTTTCTTTTTATATGGAAAAAGAAATCTATGAACAAATAACTTTAATTGATCAATTAATAAATAACTATTTTGAAAATGATAAAATAAAATTTTCTCAAAAAATAAAAACACTTATTGATAATGCTAGTAAAATATATCTTGTAGCATGTGGATCATCATATTATTCTAGTTTATTAGGTAAATACTATTTTGAAGATATCCTCAAAAAAGAAGTAGAAGTTGTTTTAGCTAGTGAAGCACTCTATCATTTTCCTTTAATAAAAAATAATAATTTATTTATTTTTGTTTCCCAATCAGGAGAAACTTTAGATGTTTTAAATGTTATTAAACTATGTAAAAATAAACATATTCCTATTATTGGTATTACTAATTCATTTAATTCTTCAATTACTCATTTATGTAAAAATATTCTATATATTTATGCAGGAAGCGAAAAAGCAGTAGCCTCAACAAAAGCTTTTCTAGGACAAAGTTTATTATTTTATATTTTATGTAATTATAATAAAAACTTAAAAAAAGATTTCTTAGCATTAAAAAAAGAAATCAAAAGAATTTTATTAAATAAAAAAGAAATTGAATCATTTTCTTTAACTTTAAAAGATTATAAAGATGTTTTCTATTTAGGAAGAAATATTGATTATTATATTGCTTTAGAAGCTAGTTTAAAATTAAAAGAGATTTCTTATATTCATGCCGAAGCCTTTTCTTCAGGAGAATTAAAACATGGCACTTTAGCTCTTATAGATTCTAATAGTGCAGTTATTGGTTTAATTAGTCAAAAAAATTTATCATCTATTGTAAGAACTAACTTACAAGAAGCCGAAGTTCGAGGAGGAAAAATTTTTACTATTGCTAAAAAGAATTTATCTAAAAATGATACATTCATTTTTAATAACTTAAATAAATATTTATCATGTTATGGAGAATTAATTATTGTCCAATTAATTGCCTTTTATACCGCCTTACACAAAGGTTATGATGTTGATAAACCAAGAAACTTAGCAAAATCAGTTACTGTTGAGTAGAATTATGCAATTCATCCATAATTCTATCCGCCATAATTTTTTCACCAGTACCTTCTTTTTTAAATTTTTTACAATTTTCAATATAAGGATTTAATAAGTCTGGATTATCAATATATTGAGTAATTAATTTACCAGCTTTTTTATGTGAATCTTCATAAACACCTACACCATAAGTTTTAACATAAAGATTTTTTGTAATTTCTTCAATTGGTGAAGCATAATAAGAAACCATAATTGGAGTTTCCATATAAACACTATCTAAAATAGCATTAGGTCCTGCTTTAGTAACAAAAATATTACTTGCACAATATAATTCATAAATATCTTTCATAAAGCCATAAACTTTAATAGTAATATTTGGATAATTATTGCTAATTTCATTAAAATACTTTAATAATTTTTCATTTTTACCCGCAATAATAAGTAAAGTAAATTTACGATCAATTTTTAAAAACTCTTCAGCAAATGATTTTAAATTTGCTTTAGCGTACGCTCCATCGGCCATAATAATAGTAAAATTATCTAAAGGCAAGCCATATTTTTTACGCATTTCAATTTTATCAATTTTTGTTTCTAAAACATCTTTTCTTAAAATAAAGCGACCTAAAAACAAATTATCTTTATTGAATTTATCTTTTTTTAAGGCTTCTTGATATGCTGCTTCATTATTAACTAAAAACAAATCCGCTCTTGTATCCCACCATCTATGAACATTAGGATCCGGATCATAGCAAACAGTTTTAAATTTTGCTCCTTTTCTTTTAGCTTCAATTGATGCATGCAAAGGAGTAAAATGAGTAGAAATAACCATATCAGGTTTGTAAGAATTCATAATTTCTATTAATTTTTTCTTTTCACGTCTAAAGACTGTGTTATGCGCTAAAGTTAAAGAAAAATTAGGACTAAATAAAGCAGAAAGTAAAAAAACAAAATACATGGAAATTGGATTTCTATTACTTCGTTTTACTGAATTTATTAAAAATTTTTCATGTTTAATTAAAACAGGATCATTAGTTTCCGTAAAAATTCTAGAACGAATAATTTCTACTTCATCTGGATAATATTTCTCAAGTGCATTTGCTAGAGCTTCTGCACTAACAATATGCCCCATACCTGCTTCGACATATGTTATAAGGATTCTATACTTTTTCATAACCCTCCAAAATATATATTAATATTCTAATCAAATATGATTTAAAAATAAAGAAAGATAGGTAACACAAAATATTTACTTTGTATAAAAAGTCTTTAAAACTTCATATAAATATACAATATCTTCACTTCCGGCAGTTTCAAAACTTGAATGCATTGCAAGTTGCCCTAAACCAATATCAACTGAACGTAAAGATAATTGTCCCAAAGAAATATTTCCTAAAGTTGATCCACCTCTAATATCCGCTCTATTAGTAAAAAATTGATATGGAATGTTACTATCTATGCATAACTTTTGCATATATGCACTTGTTAAACCATCACTTGTATAACTTTGTGAAGCATTAAACTTAATTACAATTCCTTTGTTCATATATACTTTATTATCAGGATCAGTTAAAGAAGAATTACTTGGATGAACTGCATGTGCATTATCGCTAGAAATCATAAAAGACTTACTAATAGCACATAAAAAATCTTCTTCAGAAAAATTTAAAGCATTATTAATTCTTTTTAAAGTATTAACTAAAAAATCAGAATTAGCGCCTTGTAAAGATGAAGAACCAACTTCTTCATTATCGAAAAACACTCCAACATTTATATTTTTGTCATTATCTATATCAATAAGACTTTCACTTTCAATAAAAGCACATTCAAGATCATCTAATCTAGGTGAAGAAATAAATTCATTATTTTCCCCCCATAAATATCCTTTTTCAAAATTATAAAGAAACAAATCATAATTAATAATATCTTTTTTTTCAATATTTAAAGCATGTGATATTTTATCATTAATATAATCAAACTGTTTATCTTGAGAAACTAATGGTTGCATATCATTAGCAATATTATAAGCATATCCATTATTAATTTGACGATTAAAATGAATACAAACATTAGGAATAATAAATACAGGTTCTTTAATATTAATAACTTTACTAATTAAATTATTGTCTTGATTGATAATTACTCTTCCAGCAAAAGAAAGAGGTCTATCTAACCAAGTAGACATTATCATTCCACCATAACCTTCAACATTGATTTTATTATAAATATCAACTTTATGATTAGCTTGAGGCTTAATTTTAAAAGATGGGGAATCAAGATGAGAAGCAACAATGTTATACTTATAATTATCTTGAATATTTTTTCCAATAGTAAAAGCAATTAAAGAAGAATCATTTCTAGTTAAAAAATATTTTTTACCTTTTTCTAAAGTAAACTTCTTTTCTTCTTTTAATTCTATAAAACCATGTTTTAAAAATTTTTCTTTTAAATTACTTGTAG
>FR889432.1:25300-27738 GCA_000432895.1 Firmicutes bacterium CAG:449
GCATTAAAAGCGGTTGGGCTTTCATTAATAAAATTTATAAGTTTTTCTTGTAACATATTTTTCTCCTAAATGTCTTTCTTTTTTATTAAAAAGAAAAATATAAACGCTAACTGAATAGGTATTCCAATTAAAAAAATCATCCAAGCATTATAAATATCAGCAAATATTTCAAACGATAAATAAAAACTTAATAAAGTAGTCCAAATTAGCCCAGTGATGGCAATAAATTTAATGATCTTTTTTCCCCAAATACAACTAAAAACTACTAAAATAATAAATGTAACACTTAATGTATAAATAAATACCATCCATGTGTTTGTTTTTGGTAAAACCATATTACATATTGCATAGCAAAAAACACCAACTAACCAAGCAATTAAGCAAGATAAAATAGTAATAATAACTCTATTTCTTAAAAAGAATGGAGCTTGTTTTTTTGGTTTATCGGCAACTAAATCATTTAATGTAACATTAAATATTTC
Source organism: Firmicutes bacterium CAG:449 (assembly GCA_000432895.1). Classification (GTDB taxonomy): domain Bacteria; phylum Bacillota_I; class Bacilli_A; order RFN20; family CAG-449; genus CAG-449. The sequence continues at coordinate 25,783 of FR889432.1, forward strand.
ACAAAAATTCATTAATACCATAATATCTGGCAATCCATCTCCTCTTTCCCATTTAGATACTGCTTTATCTGAATAAGAAATTTTATCAGCTAATTGAGCTTGAGTTAAATTGCACCTTTTACGATATGTTGTAATATTTCTTGAAATGTTATTTTTTAATTTTGTCTCATCCATAGTAATAAAATATCAAAATATTTCCTTATTTTCAACAATTCTACTAGTAGTAGATAAATATTTTTAAAACTCTACTAATTAAAAGAAATGTGTAGAATGTAAAAAAACGAAATAGAGAATTATTATTAATAATTAATAGTAAAATAAAAATATCAAAAGGAGGTCTTCTTTATGGATCCAATTATTTTTACTGATATCTCAGTTAAGCTTGATGAAACAACTATTAAAGAAAACAATATTTTTATTATAAATAACGAAAAATCTAATCTTGGTCAAATAATTTACACTTTAGATTTAATGTCTAATTCAGGAAAAAACATTATTTATTTATCCTCTAAAAATAATTTTCCAAAATTAATTTCTCTTTGCGATAAAATAACAAAATTACATGCAAAAAATTCTATCTTATTAATTGAAGAAAATAATAAAATCTTTTCTTTACTAAAAAGTAAAAACATTATTGAAGATTTAAAAGAAAATAATTTAACTTATCATCTTTCTTATAATGAAAATAATATAAATATTATTAATTACAATGTGTTATAACCTATTTTCATTATGATAACGAACCTAATTTGTTTTATTAAATAAAATAAATTGTAGGGGAAAATCATGCAAAAAATTACAAGTATCAAAGAATATAAAAGAAATAATCTATTTCATAAAATAATAATTATTTCTAGTCAAATGTTGATTTTGATACTTTTTATTTTTTTATGGGAAATTCTTTCTCATTATAAAATTATTGATCCATTTTTGGTTTCATCTCCAAGTGCTATTTTTTCATTATTAAAAACATATATCATTAATGATGCTTTATTTATTCATATTAAAACATCAGTTATTGAAACTTTAATAGGTTTAATTATTGGAACATTTTTAGGATTTATTATTGCTACATTATTATATTTATTACCGACTTTAGAAAAAATACTAGATCCATATCTAGTTATTTTAAACGCTTTACCTAAAACTGCTTTAGCACCTATTTTAATTATTTGGGCTGGGACAAATATTAAAGGGATTGTTACTATTAGTATTTCTTTAAGCATTGTAATTAGTATTATTTCTATATTAAGTTATTTTAAATCAGTTGATAATAATTTAATTAAAATGATGAAAACAATGGAAGCTAATAAAATTCAAATATTATTTAAAGTAATCTATCCATCTAATTTAGAAAATCTTTTATCCGTTATCAAAGTTAATATTGGTATGTCATGGGTAGGAGTAATTGTTGGTGAATTTTTAGTTTCTAGAGAAGGTATTGGCTACCTAGTAGTATATGGAGGTCAAGTCTTTAAATTAGATTTAGTTATGATGGGAGTCATTATTTTAGCTTTCATTGCTCTAATTATGTATGAATTTGTCCACTTAATAGAAATCATGGTTCACAAACAAAGAAATAAAATTCATCATTAATTAATTAATATAAAATAATTGTCATAAAATAAGATTAAAATTATAATAATATTCATTCAAGGAGTTTTATTTTTATGAGTTATGTAATTGATAAAGTTAAACAAATTAAGCCATCTGGAATCAGACGTTTTTTTGAAATGGCAAAAGAAGTAGAAAACACTATTTCTTTAAGTGTTGGTGAACCTGATTTTCCTACTCCTGATCATATAAAAATTAAAGGCATTGAAGCTATAAAACAAGATTTAACATTTTACACGCCAAATGCAGGATTAAAACAATTAAGAAATGAAATAAGCTTATTTGTTAAAAGAAGATATAATTTAGACTATGCCTGGAATGAAACATTAGTAACTATAGGTG
>FR889432.1:27743-34733 GCA_000432895.1 Firmicutes bacterium CAG:449
ACATTAGTAACTATAGGTGGTTCTGAGGCTATTGATATTGCTTTTAGAGGAATTTTACAAGAAGGCGATGAAGTAATATTAACTGATCCAGGATACGTTTCTTATCAACCAAACGCTTCTTTAACTGGTGCTAAAGTAGTTTACTATATTTTAGAAGAGCAAGATGATTTTAAAATAAAAAAAGAAAAACTTGAAAAATTAATAACTCCAAAAACAAAATGTCTAGTTTTAAATTATCCAAATAATCCAACTGGAGCTACGATGGATAAAGATGATTTAATTGCAATTAGTGAAGTTTGTATTAAACATGATATCTTTGTCATTAGTGATGAAGTTTATTGTGAATTAACTTATAATAAAAAGCATTTTTCAATTGGTGAAATTGAAAATATGAAACAAAGATGTTTAATTATAAATGCTTTTTCTAAATCATATTCAATGACTGGTTGGAGAATAGGCTATATTTTAGGTTCATTAGAAATAATTAACGAATTATTTAAAATTCATCAATATAGTGTTATATCTGCATCTACTATTTCTCAATACGCTGGTATAGAAGCTTTAAAAAATGGTGATGATGATATTGAGTATATGAATAAAGAATATATCAAAAGAAGAGATTATGCTTATAAAAGATTAAAAGATATGGGATTAACATGTTATTTTCCAACTGGAGCATTTTATATTTTTATTAATATTAAAAAATACCATCAAACAAGTGAAGAATTCGCTTTAAATTTATTATATAAAGCCAAAGTTGTCGTGGTCCCAGGATCCGCGTTTGGTCAACATGGAGAAGGTTTTTTAAGATTATCATACGCTTCAAAAATAGAAACACTAAAAGAAGGTTTTGATAGAATTGAAAGTTATTTAAAAACTTTATAAATTTAATTTCTTTCTTCTTTTAAAGTTTCTTGATATATTTTAGTAATTGTTTTTAGTATGTCTATATGAGAAAAATTCTTTGGATAGATAATATTTGTTTCTCTAATCATACTAAGATTTTCAATTGGTAAGATAGTCATTTTTTTCTTTTTTACTTCGTTCATACAAGCACTTTTTGGTAAAATTGAAATACCTAAATTTTTTCTTACTAAATCTTTAATTGTCGCAATATTATCGACTTCAAGAATAATATTAAATTCATCAATTGATTCATTAATACTTTCTAAAGTTGATTCAAATAAAATTCTAGTCGCAGAAGTTGGAAGTCTTAAAATCAACTTTTCTTTTTTTAATTCATTTAAAGTTATAACCCCATTTTTACTTAATGGATCATTATTTGACATGGCACAAACTAAATAATCAGTATCAAGCATAAATGAATTTAAATTATTATTTGAATTTTTTCCTTCAATAATTGCTATATCGATTTCATAATTTTCCAATTTATCATAAAGATTTTTTATGGTATCAGTATTAATCGTTATAGTTAAATTGCTCATAATATTAACACATTTTGCTAAAACTTCAGTCATAATATTACTTTCAGATGTATGAGTTAAACCAATTCTAAGCTTAGTAATGTTACTTTTATAATCTATTAATTCTTGATTTAAATTAGTCGAAAGATTTTGAAATCTTTTTGCATATTTTAAGACAATTTCGCCTTCATTAGTTAAAAATAGATTATTTTTTTGACGATTAAAGATGGTTATATTTAATTCTTCTTCTAGAGAAGAAATATGATGAGAAACACATGGTTGAGTAAGGTTTAATTCTTCTGCTGCTTTTGTAAAGTTTTTTAATTCTGCAACTTTAATTAAAGTTTCTAATCTAACATCTATCATTTTATTGCCTCCATAAAATTTTATTATGCATATAGAAATAATTATAATTATATTTTATTGTTTTTCAAGTATATGATATTAAGAGTTAATGAAAGGAGAACAAAATTATGTCAATTATTGAAAAATTATGTGATGGTTCAACAATTGCTCAAGTTATTGTTACTATTGCTTTAATGTTATTTTCTGGCTTTTTATTAACTAGAATAACTAAACTATTAAAATTACCAAATGTCACAGCATATATTATTGCTGGAATAATAATAGGACCTTATTGCTGTAATTTAGTTCCCAACAACGTAATAAGTGGAATGGAGTTTCTTGCTGATATTGCTTTAGCATTTATTGCTTTTTCAACTGGTGAATTTTTCAAATTTGATGTTTTAAAGAAAAATGGTCTAAAAGTAATTATAATAACAATTTTTGAAGCCTTACTTGCAACTATCTTAGTATTTATTGTTTGTTATGTTGTTTTACATTTAAGTTTAGCTTTTTCAATTATTTTAGGAGCTTTAGCGTCCGCTACTGCCCCAGCATCAACAATGATGACAATTCGTCAAACAAAAGCAAAAGGTGATTTTGTTGATACATTATTACAAGTTGTTGCTCTTGATGATGTAGTGGGCTTAATTGCATATAGTATTGCTATTTCTATTGCCTTAGCTTCTTCAACAGGTTCATTAAATGTTATTGACATAGCAAAACCAATTTTATTAAACGTAGGAGTTTTAGTTTTAGGTGGTTTATTTGGTTTTTTAATGAAAATATTAATACCTCAAAAAAGATCTAAAGATAATAAATTAATCATTTCTATTTCTTTAATCTTTGCTTTCTGTGGAATATGTGCAATTTTTGATGTTTCCCCTTTACTTGGATGTATGTCAATGGGAACTATATATATTAATTTAACAAAAGATGAAAAATTATTTAAACAATTAAATTATTTTTCACCACCAATATTATTACTTTTCTTTGTTAGATCAGGTGTCAATTTTAAATTAGATGCTTTATTTAATGGTTCTGAAGCAATTGGCACAACACCTTTAATCGTTGTCGGAGTTATTTACTTTTTTGTTAGAATTGTTGGTAAATACTTTGGTGCTTACTTAGGTTGTTTAATTACTAAGAAAGATAAAAAAGTAAGAAATTACTTAGGAATGGCTTTAATTCCTCAAGCAGGGGTTGCAATTGGTTTAGCTTCTTTAGGAGCAAGAACTTTAGGTGGAGAAGCTGGAATGGCTCTAGAAACAATTATTCTAGCATCAAGTGTTTTATATGAACTTATTGGTCCAGTTTTAGCTAAACTATCTTTATATTTATCTAAATCATATGATAAAAATAATATTACTGAAGAAGTAATAGCTGAGCCAATCAAAACAGAACAAGAAAAACTTGATGAACTAATTAATCGAATTCAAGAAATACAAAAAAGTCTACCAAATCATAATAATGATATGTCAGATGAAGAAAAAGCGTTTTTAGAAGCCGCTGAAGAATATAGTATTAATAATGATAGTTATTTAATAAAGAATAGGAGATAAAATATATGTTTTATTATAATGATGCAATTAATAATTTAATCCATGATGATTTACTTTCAATTTGCTTAAAGATTTTTTTAGCCATTATATTTGGATCAATTATTGGTTTTGAAAGATCAAACAAAAGACATTCAGCAGGATTAAGAACCTTTATGTTAGTTATTTTAACTTCCTGTGTAGCCATGATTTTAGATGAAATTATAATGGAAAACACTTCTTTACCATTACCAATCTTATCTAGTGCTACGATTATTGGAGCGATTATGTTAAGTGGTAATTCCATCTTATTTAGTTCAAAAAAACAAATTAAAGGATTAACTACTTCCGCGGCATTATGGTTTTGTAGTTTACTCGGATTAGTAATTGGAAAAGGATTATATATTTTTGCATGTGTATTGTTTGTTATTTTATTATTGATATTATCAATTTTACCTAAAGCTGAAATTTTCTTAAAAAATAGATCAAATCATTTTGAAATTCATCTTGAATTAACCAATAAAACAAGTTTACAAAATTTTGTTACTACAATTAGAAAACTTGGCTTAATTATTGATGATATTGAATTAAATAGTGCCTATATCGGTTCTGGATTAAGTGTATATACAATCGCTATTAGTATTATCGATCGTAAAAAATATAAAAACTATCAAGAAATTATCAAAGCGTTAAGTTCATTAGATTATGTATATTATATCGAAGAATTAAGATAAAAAAATATTTATTCTATTTTCAAGTTCAGTTAATATATAAATATGAACGAAATAGCAAAATTACAAAAAATTATCGATGAAAGCACTAGTATTGTATTCTTTGGAGGGGCTGGAGTCTCTACTGAAAGTGGAATAAAAGATTTCCGTAGTCAAGATGGATTATATAATGAAAAATATTTATATCCTCCAGAAGAAATACTTTCCCATGATTTCTTTTTTTCACACCCAAAAGAATTTTACGAGTTTTATTTTAGCAAAATGATAAATGAAAATATTTCACCAAACATTGCTCATTATAAACTTGCTGAACTAGAAAAGAAACATAAATTAAAAGCAATTATCACTCAAAACATTGATGGTTTACACCAAAAAGCAGGTAGCAAAATTGTTTATGAATTACATGGAACGGTCTATAAAAATAGATGTTGTAAATGTCATAAATTCTATTCTTTAGATGACATCTTAAAATTAAAACCTGTCCCTTATTGCTCATGTGGAGGATTAATAAAACCAGAAGTAGTTTTATATCAAGAACCACTAGATCAAAACACCTTAATAAAAGCGATTGAAGCAATTGAAAATTGTTCAACCTTAATTATCGCAGGTACTTCATTAAGTGTCTATCCAGCAGCAAGTTTAATTGATTTTTTTAAAGGAAAAAACTTAGTTTTAATCAACAAAACATCGACTCCTAAAGATAATATAGCCACTTTAGTAATTCATCAAAAAGTTGGAGAAGTTTTATCAAAAATTAACATCTAGATTAGTCAATATTTTTGCATATTGACTAATTTTATTTTTATGTTATATTTTGTGTAAGGAAATATATATGATAAAAGAACATAAATTTGAATTTATTTTAACACTTCTAATTATTATTATTGCTGTTATAGGCATTATTATTGCCATTAAAAACAATAATTTATCTAATCAAACATTAGATAATTTTAAAATCATTTTATAAAAGGAAAAAAACATGGATACACAAGACAATAAATTTAAAAATATTCAATGTATAGTACTTTCTATTCTTATAATTACAATAACTGTAATTTGTGCAATATTTAAAGGTTTTTCTATACAAGAACTTATAGGAGTTTTTGTATGTGGTTTAGTTGGAACTCTAGTTATTCGTTTTTCTTATGAACTATGTTTAATTCATAATAGAATACATAATGCTTACCATGTTGAAGGTGGCTCAACTGATGGAGGCGAACCAAGTAGTTTTATTGTAAATTTTTATAAATTTTTAGGATATATACTAATATTACTTCAAATTGTATGCTTATTTATTAAAAAATAAATTGTTAGCGTTTAATAACATTATAGATTAAATATTGTTTATATATTTTGCTAAGTAAATAAGATTAACCACAGCGTTAATAACTTTAGGAAAGCCATTATCCTTTGCTGTAATTAACAAATTAATATTTATTTATTTCAATCATAAAATTCACTTATATCACTTTTTTTGTGGAATTCCACACTTTTTTCGATTAATCAAAAATATTATTAAATTTCCTTCTATTATTTTATTCTAAAAATTATTAATCAAACTAACTACACCGATTTAATCACTTAGTTTTCTATTTTAAAATTCACATTATCTAGAAAAAAGAAAAGATAATCTAATTTTATTATTGGAAATAATAGAAAGTATGTCTTCCATTATACACTTAACAAATTTGTTGGATTTGAGTATACTAGTGTTAGTGGTACAAAAGAATATCAATATATAAAAAAGTGAAAAATATTGCTAAGTATTAATTATTGGAGGTATTATAATGAACGTCCCAAATAGCAGACCAGATGTAGAAGTAATCATTAGAAATAAAAGACCAAGTAAAAGAAATATTTATAGCGGTTATAGACCTGCATTTAAAGTAAAAGATGATTATTTAACAACTGGAATTATAAAATTGATTGGTGTTGATGAATTAACATATGATAATGAAGCAATAGCGGAAATTTGGTTCCTCACACCTGAAGTATATCCAAATTGCTTAAAAGTAGGACAAGTGATTCAATTTCAAGAAGGAAAAGACATTCATGGTTTTGTAACCATAACAAAAATTAAAAATAAAATTTTAGAAATTAAATGTCCAAGCAAAAATTAATACTACAAAAAATCTTATGATATATTCTATTTATTCTTCTTATTTCCAGTTTAGCGTCAGGATGGTATTAATATGAAAAAAAAATGTTATTCTAATTATCTTATTATTGTATATTCTTTTTTTTCAATTCTTGATTCAATTATAGCAATTGTAATATGGATTACAATAAATGATGCATTATTACCTAAATTGCTTTTTTGCGGATTCATGATACTTTGCTCAATTATTTTTCTTATTGTAGCGTTGTATTACCGACAATACTATCAAATAATAGGAAATAATATTATTTTAAGTAATAGTTTCGGAAAAATGGAAGAAATAGATTTGAATAACGCAGTTTATGAAGTGTTAGATCTTCCATCTTATTCTTCATGGACATCTTATATTTACCTCAAATGGATATGTATTTATGAAAAAGATCATATAAAACAATTTAAAAGTGGTTTTGATAATAAAAAAAATAAACATAGAATTCAAATTGCTTACTCTAGTGATATTTTACAAGAATTGGAAAGTAGAAAAGTTAAATCATTAAGCAAATTAGAATACATATTTAAGATCAAAAAATAATCAATAAACTCTAATAAAAAAACATTTCTAGAAATAGATGAAAACATCTAGCTCATATGCTGGAGCTAAATATATAAGCAAACTATTTTCCATTATTCAAACTTGTAAATTAAATAATATTAATGCCGAAAAATATCTTAATTATGTATTAGCTAATATTGATAAAATAGATGTTCAAAACTTATTACCATATTCTAAAAATATAAAAGATAAATTAAAGTAGGAGTTGAATTCCCACCTGGCGGAAATTGGCGGATTAAAAAAA
>FR889433.1:0-2257 GCA_000432895.1 Firmicutes bacterium CAG:449
CTAATTGTTCTTTTTTATATTTTTTTATATTTTTTAAAACATCATCAAGATTAAATTCATCAGAAACATTTTCAACATAATTATTTAATTTTTTATTAATATCGCTATCTGTTTCAAGAGTTATTTTATTTGCATCTATTGAAATTATTTTTTCAAAATTATCTTTATTAATTCCAAAGATTATTAATCCAGGGATTAAACCTAATTCATCAGTTTCTTTACCATTACAATACACTTTTAAAATATCTTTAATTTCACTTTTTTCATCAAAAATTCTTTCGATACGATATTCTTGATTATGATAAGTAAAAACAATATTTCCTCCAAAAACACCACGATTAAATGGGTAATAATGTCTCCTATCTAAAAATTTACTAGTATTATTTTTTAATGTTTCTAATCCATAAAACATAGATTTAATAAATGAAACAATTGTTGATTTACCATATCCGTTTTCTTGACAAATAACATTAATATTTTCAAATAAAAAATCATAATTACTTAATTTACCATAATTAACAATATGTAAAGATATTAATTTCATTAATCAATCTCCTTACCATTAATAAGTTTTAAACCTAAAGCAATAATTTTATTTTTTTCTTCTAAAGAATATTCATTATTATAATAAACTCCTTTAACAAATTCACCAATTAAAGATTTATCATCTTCATAAGAAGAAATATCAATTTTTGTCGTGGTATGATTTTTTATATCTACATAATAAAAATCATTAAGTGCTAATTTAATATCTCCTTCATTAAATTCACAATAATATGGAATTTCACCAATCAAATTAATTCTTAAAATATTCTTTTTAGCAATTTCTTTGACTTCTTCTTTTACTTTTAAATTAATATCAAAAAGATCTTTTGCATTAGATATATCAATATTTTTTTCTATTAAAAATCTTTTTGCAAAACAAACAAATTTATATTCAATAAAATTATTAATATTTAATTCAATAAATCCTTTTTCACCACATTCATCAAATCCACGACCTTCTAGACAACCAGGATAACAATAAAAACCTCTTTCATCAATTTTACCTTCTTTAAAAGAGTGAATATGACCAAGTGCAAGATAATCTATTCCTTTATTTTTTAATTGATCTAGTTTAATTTTATTACTAGCAAATGAATCTGAAATTTCTCCATGCAGTAAAACAATATTAATCTTATTTTTATCTAAATTTAATTTTGAATAAAATGACTTATAATTAATTGAATCAATTTCAATTCCACTTATGCAAATATTACCATAATTATAATAAGTAAAATTATTCTTATTAAACGTTTTTAAATTTTCAATATCATCTTCTACATATGAACCATCTTTATCATGATTACCATTAAGATAAATAAAATCGATATCTTTATTATTTTTAATAACTTTATAAAAATAAGTTTTATCTTTAATTGATGGCTTATCTTTATCAAAAACATCACCTGAAAGAAGAATGACTTTAATATTATTTTCTCCAGCATAATCAACCATTCTTTCAAAAGTATTTAAAATTTCTCTTCTTCTTTCGACACTTTTATCTTTAGGAAATTTTGCTTCAATTTTAGAACCAAGATGAATATCCGCACAATGAATCAATTTCATAAATTTTATTTTTCTAAATAATTAAGAGCTTCTAAATATAACGCATATTTATCAGGCTTATTTCCATCTGTTCTTTTTAAGTCTAAATTATGCTTTAAATCAGCAATTTTAACTTTTTTTGCAATTAAATTATTATTAATTTTTGCAATATAATCCAAATAAGAAATATTTTCATCATAAGTTAATAATTTTAAAGCATTGATAACATTATCATTAAATCCTAAAGATTTAAAAGTTTCAAAAGAATATTTATCTCCGTGATCTTCAATAACATCATGTAAAAGTGCGACAATAGTTGAGTCTTCATCATTCATTTGCATAGCTAAATAAAAAGGATGAAAAACATATGGATAACCTCCTTTATCCATATCATTTTTATGAGCGTTAAATAAAATATTACAAGCAATTTTAACTTTTTCTGAATAAAACACAATTTAGCTCCTTTTAATTAGATTATAAACTATAAAAAGAAAATAGTATATATACTATCCAATAATATCCTTTAAAGCGCTCTTCAATGAATAATATTCTCGAGCATATTCTCTTTTAATTCTTTTTAAAACTATTTTATTTTTATGACAATACTCTTCTTTTTGCTTATATAAATCATTAAGCATATTATTTTCATAATCATCTTGGCTTAATAAAT
>FR889433.1:2309-3230 GCA_000432895.1 Firmicutes bacterium CAG:449
GTTCTTTCAAAAATAACCGCATCAAAAGTTAATGAGTCTAGTGTGAACTCTTTTTTTATAGAACAATTTTTATTAATGACTGATAATATTTGATTTACTGTATCATATAATTCTGTTTCACCATCTTTACTTAATGTTCTAGTACCTAAAGCAAATGATTTAGGTGAAACATTTGATACCAAACTTTCACCATTAGAATTAACATATTGAGCAAGTTCTTTCATATCATCAGAATCAGTAGATAATTTATTGATAGCTTTTTTATTACCTAACATAATAAATTTATCTTTAGCTCTTGAAACAGCAACATTAATCAATTCACGATTATTTTTTAACCAAGCATATGTTCCTTTTGATGTTGAATTAGTTATTGCAGAAGAAAACATAATAACATTTTTTTGATCACCTTGAAAAGCATGCACAGTTCCGATAGAAACATCCCACTTTTTTCTAATTATAACATTAACTTAAAATAATGCAAAATTTTAGCAAAAAATGTCGTTTTAATATCAAAATTATTCACTTATAACATTTTTATAGATATTATCAAGCTCATTTTGATTTAACCCAAGTGATAACAAATAATTTTTACATTTTTCAGATAAATTATTACCTTGATAATTATCTAATCCATTTAAAACAGGTAAAATAACTTCTTTACTTCTTGCATCTTGTTCATAACAAACAGGTGTAAAAGAAGTCACAACATAATCCTGGATGATTTCTTTTTTACTTACTCCTAAATATGCAAGTAATAAAGCGGCAATTGTCCCAGTTCTATCTGCGCCACCAACACAATGAAAATATATAGGATAATTATTAGGCTCAGTAAAGACTTTAAACGCTTGATAATATAATTCTTTTTGTGATGTTTCAAAAGGAGCATAGGCTTTAATCGGTATTTGAATATAATTAGCGTTT
>FR889433.1:3249-4364 GCA_000432895.1 Firmicutes bacterium CAG:449
AAAAAACTATTTGTGATTCCTCCATTTTCTCCACCTCGAAAATCAAGTTGAGTTTTAATTCCTATTTCATCGGTTAAAAAAATCATTCCTTCTTCATTAATAACACAATTTTTTTTACAATCATCAGGCGAAGAACCTCTAATAATTTTATTATACTTAATTATTTTATTATCAATTTTATATCCACCTAAATCTCGACAATTATGAAATAAATCATTAACATCTAAAAATCTTGGTCCTAAATATGTAGTTTTAAAAGAAGTTTCTGCAACAAGATTTCTTCTATGAGGGACACTTAAACGGAAATAGTAATTAGTATCTTTTAATAAATATTTTAATGAATAAGAAGTTTCTTCTCCATCAATAACAACTTTTTTTGATTGAGTATAATTTTGATTTGTAGATATTTCTAATATATATTTACTTACTGTTGTATCTAATAAATTCCAAGATAAATTAATTTCTTTCGCTTGTGTATTTTGATGAAAATTAAATTTATTAACATCAGCATCTTCACCTGCTTCAAGATATAAACGCACTTCATCAATATATGGATAAATAATTTCATCAGTTTTATTAAAAACAAGACTACCTTTATAGTAAGAACAACTATTAAAAAAAGTCAAACTAAGCAAAATTATAAAAAATATATTAACAATTCTTTTCATTATAAATCCTTTCCAATCTTAAACTCATTAATATTTAGATTTATTTAATCTTTTAAGTAATTTAAAGTATGAATAGGTAGACCAAAAGAATAAATTGGAGTAACAATTAAAATATGATTATATTCTAATTTTAACAAATGATTATAATTATTTTTCAAAAAAATATTCATATATCTCTTCATTATATGTAAATATAATTTTTAATGTGGCATCTTCATAAAAAAGAAATTCCATTTTACCAATTTTTTCATAATTACCAACACCATTATAAAATCCATCATTTTTTGTTAATTTAATATCATATTGCTTTTCTAAAATTGAAAAATATAGATGATACTCTCCTTCTTCAAAGATAATATAAGGCTTCACAATAATGACACATGAAATAATAGTTTCATCACCATTATTAATTTCTTCTTTTAAAATAGTTAAATCACTATAATGAAT
>FR889433.1:4424-7618 GCA_000432895.1 Firmicutes bacterium CAG:449
AAAAACAATTTCTTTACAAAACTGATGTTCTATTAAATAATAGGTCGAATCAAAAAATGATTTAAATTCGTTGTATGTTCCATCATAATAAAGACTCTCTAAATGATAATTTCTTTCATCACTATAATCACTACCATTTATATAATAACTTTGTTCATAAGAAAAATAAGTTAAAGAATTTGGTAAATGTAGTCTTTTTAATGTTTTAGTATTTGTCATTGGCTCATAATCTATTGATGATTTACTAGAAATATAAAACTCTGTTACTGGTAAAGAATTAATTTTATTAGGAACATATAATTCTTCTTCATTTCCTAAATAATTTCTTAAACTAATAGCATTATTAGTTAATTCTCCTTTTTTATTATAAGCATAAGTAACATATTCATAATTTGAAAAAATATTATCTAATTCTTCATTATCTTCAATTTTAATTTCACATCCAGAAACTTTTAATCTAGAAAAATTAATAAACATAACTTCATTAACTTTAGAAATTATTTTCACTTTTAAAAGCTTATCACCATAAGAAAGTTTTTCACATTCAAATTTTTTCAAAGTTGATGGTAAATATAATTCCATATATCCATTTACATAATAATTAATCTCAAATTTATCTAAAGAAAACTCACTTACACCTTCATGAACAATAATTTTTTTAACATTTTGTAAATTTATAGGTGATTCTCCATTTGAAACATTATTAAAATAGACATCAAATACTTCAAGACCATTTAATGTACCTGAAATTTGTGCGTTAGAATTAGTTGATTTTAATTCAACACTTTTAATCGCTCCATTAAAATCATCAATATAAACATTCTTAAAAGAACCAGTTAATACCAATTTATTAATACTTATTTTTTTATTATAAATACTAAAAGTGTAATTATTACTAACATTACCAACTTCTAAATAATCATAATCAATTGCACTAAAATTAGCTTCTTCACTAGCATATTGATTTAAAAAAATATCAAAATAATTATCACTATTTTTTTCTTTTATTAAATTATATTTAAAAGTTTTTAATTTTGTTATTATATTTGGCAAAGGATTATATATAAAACCATTTGAAAAATAAGAATATTTTAATAAATCTAAATTTTCAACACTTTGATTCATTAAATATAATAGAGTATCACCATAAAAATTTGTTAAACATATATTTTCCGTTTTAAACAGAGTCGATCCTTCTTCAACAATAATATTTTCTAAATAATAAAACTTATTATCATCTCTATACACAATTTCAAATGATGCAAGATCGACATTATTTCCTAATTGATCAGTTATTTTTGTTATTGATTTTGGAATAAATAATTCTTTAATTTTTCCACCAGTAGAAGAAATATAAAAATCATTTGCTATTGCTTTTATAGTATTTGGTAAAGTTATTTTTGTCTCATTTCCCTCACTAATATAACCTAAAGCTACATCATTATAAATTTGAAGTCCACTTGAAGTGGAAACTCCACCTCTTGAAGGGAATAAATCATCTAAAATATCAGAATACTCTTTTTTTGATATATCAAATTTTGATTCATTTTTTAAACTCTTGAACTTATTTTTATTAATAGAGGAAAAATCATCTTCAAGTCGATTTCTAATATCTATAATAACATTTTGATCATTTATTTCTTTATTAAACAAATTTGAATTTTGATAACCAATAACAGTTCTTTCAGATGTCTTTGAATATTCTAAAAACACTAATGAACTATCACCATAAAAATACCATTCTGTAGAGTTATCATCAGAAATTTCTACCCCTCCAAATTTATAATTATGCTCATCAATATAATTAACTCCAAAATAAATATAATGACTAACTCCATCAAAACTTAATTCACTAGGGATATAAACATATGTAGATACTAAATCATCTTCAAGAAAAGTTTTTATGTAATATTGTTCATCAACAAACGCTACAACATCATAAAAATTTGTTTGTTTGCGATATTCAGTTATTCCTTTTCCCATAATAATAGGAACATAAAAAGATTGTTCAAACGCATTTAAAATATCTAGCTTTTGTTCTCTTCCATCTACATTATCAACAATAGATAAAATTTCATCATTTTTTTCACCTATTCTTTTAAAAATTTGTTTTTTAGCTTTATTATTAGAATTAGTAAAATCATTTATTATATAACTTACTTTTTGAAAATAATCATTATATTCAGGATTATTAACCTTATTTGAGCAACTAAACAAACTTATCATTGAAGTTAAAACTAAAGCAAGTTTAAAAATTTTGTTCATATATATCTCCGTCAACTATATTAATATAAACTTATAGTAACAAATATTATTAATAAAAACTAGTAACAATGAAAATTTTATCTTTTATAAAGTTTGGCTCTTTCAATATCAGCAAGAAAATAATGCCATTTAATTTGTAAATAATCTCTTTTAAAAGTATTTTTTGATTTATAATTAACATCTCTTAAATATGGTTGAATCGTCATTGGACCAATATGTGGACTATAATAAGTATAATGTCTTTTTCTTAATATAAAAGATAATAACTTTTCTTTAGAAACATATACACCATACTTTTCATCACCATAATAAAAATAATCAACCGAATTTGATCTATATTCATTTCCATCAATACACGCTCTATAAAAAGTTTTTTCAATTATGAATGATGAATTTAATTCTAAATTAGCTTTTTCAATTTTATCTTTTAAATCAACAATTAATTCATTAAATGGTTTCCTAATTTTTCCACTTCCAGTTAAAGTTCCATCACCATAATGAAATAACAAAAGAGTTTTTTGAGTTTCTTTACTAATACCATTTTTTCTTAAAAATAAAATAAAGTCTTTAATTTTTTCAAAATGTACTGAATCAGTTTTTCCTGATTTAATACTAATAAATTTAATTTGATTTCCACAAGACAAATAAATATCAGGTTTAGCAGTCTTGGTAAATTTACTAGCAGTAATTACACTTTCATCATCTAAAGAAGAAAATAACTCTTTCATAAATTCTTTTTGAAACGAATTTAATTCTTTAAACTTTTTACCATTATATGCTTTAACAATATTATATTCATTTGAAATTCCAATGTTTTTCATAAACACCTCCATATAAATATAATTAGTTAAAACTTTAAGAATATTTTATAAAATTTAGTATTTTTTTCGCGGGTTCGATTATTTTATTCTTTATTCAATAAATCCACT
>FR889434.1:0-1009 GCA_000432895.1 Firmicutes bacterium CAG:449
CATTATTTTTATAACTAATCACTTTTAAAATTTTATAAAATTTAGTATATTTTTTTTGTAAAGCATTACGAAATGCATTACTTAATTTATTTAAAAAATTAAAAGGAGGAATTATGAAAAAAAGATTACTAACGCTCTCGCTATTATGTGCACTAAGCGTAGTTGGTGCAACTTTTATAGCAAGTTGTGGTGGTACTACCGGAAACAGTACACTAGTAGAGCCTAACAAAAAGACTTTATTAGTAGCCTTAGAAGGTGAAAAATCAGTTGGACAAATAATTATTATTAATGTCAAAGATCAGGATGGAAACGTAGTTGAAAACGCAAAAATTGAAGTCCTTGAAGGTAAAGAATTTATTACTATAGATGGTAATAAAATTTCTTTAAATGGTAAGGGGCACGTTAAAATTCAAATTAGTAAAGAAGGCTACAATTCTTATGAAACTGAATTCGATATTAATGAAGCAGTTTTACTTAAATTAAATGTTTCTTTTGAAGGAAAATTATTCCATGGTGAAACTATCAAAACAGTTGTTAAAGATGAAAACGGTTTAGAAATAACAGATTTCAAAATTGATATTAGAAAAGGTGGAGATTTTGCTATTACAAAAGGGAACGATATTAGTTTATTAGATAAAGGTACCGTTGCTGGTATTATTTCTAAAGATGGATACGAAGAAACACCATTTGAATTTGAATCTAAAGAAGTATTAAGGATTAAGGACATTAAGGACAATGTCGACAATTATAATGGTAAATTAGTCACTGTTAGAGGTATCGTTACTGCTTCTTATGGTAATACTTTCTATTTAATGGATGGTAAAAATGGTTTTTATGTTTATAACATGAATAGACTTGAAACTGCAGGTAATCCAGGAGATGGTTTTGAAAATGGCCGTGTAGTTATGAATGAAGCTGTTTTGGTAACTGCCCAAGTAGATAATGGTAATTATGGATTACACCTTGCAGGCAACGTTAGTGGTTCTTTTATCGAAGATGCATGTGTTCT
>FR889434.1:1049-2722 GCA_000432895.1 Firmicutes bacterium CAG:449
ACCTTTATGTTATGAAGTTAAAAAAGAAGCCGATATTATCGCATATAATGCTTCCCCAAAATTAGCTGGGTCACGTATTAAAATTACAGGTAAGTATATAACAGGAGATTTTTCAAGTGCTGAACAAACAGGTGCTAAAGACGCAATCTTCAACTTCACTTATGGGTCTACCAATTATCAAGCTAAATTTAATAAATATGGTAATGTAAGCACAGTTAAATCTTATTGGAATAAACAAAAAATAGAAGCTGGAGATTATGTAACTCTTGAAGGCAATTTCACTAATTATAGAAATACAGTATCCATTGATTTAACTGATGAAGGAACCATTATTCATAATGAATCAAAAGATATAAATAATATTATTTGTGTTGCTAGTAATTCTAAAGTAGCTCAAGATCAAACCATTACTTTATCTGCTACTTTACCAGAAGGATTAACTGGCACTCCTACTTTTGAAATAATTAAAGGTAATGAATTTGCTACTCTTGAAGGTAACACTTTAAAAGGTATTAAACCTGGCCAAGTTACTATTGTTGCTAAAGTCGGTGATAAAGTAAGTATGCCAATTGAAATTATCGTTACTGAAGGAGAATATTCTTCAATAAGTTCTATTAGAACTATGGAAATCGGCGCTGAAGTTACAGCAGCAGGAAAAATATTAGGTTTCTATAGAGATGGTGTATTAATTCAAGATAATTCTGGTTATTTATTCTGTAAAACCGAAGATGATTATTATCCACAAGGAATAAAAATTGGCGATTATGTCGCAGCAAGTGGTACTACAATTACCTATGTTGATAACGCTAGAAAGTTCCCTTCAATCAGCGATTCTAAATTTAAAGTATTAGATAAAAAAGAAATTGCTACTACTTATACTAAAGTTAATCAATCAGATTTTAAGAACTTTACTGATGGGGAATTAAAAAACGGTAAAGCTATTGAAGTTGAACTTACTGTTGATAAATTTATTAAGAAGAACGGAATTCCTATGGGTAAAGGTTACTTTACGCTTCCTGATGGTGATGAACCAGGTACTGAATATTATTTCTTAGGATATGATAATAGTTTATATTTAAAGCCATTAGAATCATCAAATGTAAAAGCAATTGTTTATGGTACATATTCAACAAAAATTAATAAAAAAGGTTATATTATCATGGTAACTGAAGCCACAAAGAAAGTTACTTCTTTAGAAAATATTACTTTAGAATTAGCACAAACTATTATTGATAATAATTTAGATGGCAGTAAATATCTTACTACAGCTGATATTACTGTTGGTCCAACTGGTGCTTCTAAAGATGGAATTAAACTTGTTGTTGTTGAAGGTGATGCAAGTTTAGTTTATATCGATAAAAGTGATTTCTTCCATGATTTCAAAATTAAATCAACTGGAACAGCAGGTGTAGTTAAACTTCAAGCTCAAAGCGCTGATGGTAGTATTAAATCTAATATTGTAGAATTAACTATTAAACAATACGTAATTGAATAATATGAAATAATTAAATCTGAACAAAAGTGAATCAAAAAAATGGGCTCTTTAAAATCTAGGGTGGTCTATGGTGGAGTCGAAAAGCAATAACCACAAAACTTTCAAATCTGAGGTGGTGTATCTTTGTAGATACATCACTTTCTTTTTTTATACGAAAGTATAAGCATAATTCTAGCTC
>FR889434.1:2727-2982 GCA_000432895.1 Firmicutes bacterium CAG:449
GTATAAGCATAATTCTAGCTCTAAATCTCTTAAAATTACGATAACCATAAGCAACATTAATAACACGTTGAATATGAGAATTGTTGCTTTCAGCAATTGCATTAGAATATCTTCTATCAGTTTGATTCCTGGCTAATCCATTAATAATTCCGACTTTCCATTTCTTATATGAATCAGCAACTTTGTGTAAGAGTTCATTATTGGAAGCATATAATTTAGAAATAATTCTATTAACGAATTTTTCTGCTTTAGAAT
>FR889434.1:3011-4144 GCA_000432895.1 Firmicutes bacterium CAG:449
AAGCATTTCTTGAAGAATAGAATAGCCATCCCAAAAAACGATATTTAGTTTTAAACAGCGAAGAATGATTTCATCATAACTGATATAAAGATCGAACTTTCTACTATAGTATTCATTTTTCCGAATTTTATATAAATCCATTAAAAAGAAACGCCAATTAGTTTTCAAAAAATGTCTTTCAATAGTACCATCTTGAGCAAATTGGTTATATGTTCTAATTCTTATTTTATTTAGGGCATTAGTCAATAATTTGACTACATGGAATAGATTAATAACAAACATAGCTCTAGAAAAATATTTGTTTTTAATTGTAGAATAGCCATCATACATATCAAAAATAAAGACTTTAACATTATCTCTTTCTTTAGAAGATATATTTTTAAAATACTCATCCAAATATGGCATTTGCCTATTTTCTAACACATCAATAATTTCGCCAGAAAAGAAGTCGGAAAGTACAACACAATATTTTTCATCTGTGTCTCCTTCAAAATATTTTTCATCAATGCACAAATATTGAGGGAGAGTTCTTCTTGGCATTATTTTAGTGTAATTATCGAAAATATTAATTACAGTTTGAACAGAAATATTATATCTTTTTGAAATAGTAGTAAACGATTGAGTTTCATAAAATTCATTATGTATTGAATTAACAATAAAATTACTTATCGATTTATTTCTTTCGATTCCCTTTAGTTTAAAAGTATGTGTTTTGCTACATTCAGAGCATTTATAACGTATTCTTTTTACCTTTAATATTTCTCTTGATTTAAAGCCTGAATTAAGTTTGATTTCCAACCATCGATACCCATGTATGAATAAATACTGGTGATTGCAATAAGGACATATTGATTTTTTATATGCTTCCTCCACCACAGATTTTAAAGAGCCGATAAAAATAAAATATGCATAATTGTTTTATTATTTAACCAGCTTTTATTATATTAATAATGAGTTTTAAACAAACTATCAAGGTGAAATTTTGATTGGTGATAAAAATATTAAATCATTATCAAGAAAAGATTATTATTCACATTTAATATGCAAGTTATGATAGTTATTTATTTAATGATATGATTAGAAATAATTTTAAAAAATTTTAAAAGAAATTTCTAAACTCATTGTTATTAAAA
>FR889434.1:4171-9122 GCA_000432895.1 Firmicutes bacterium CAG:449
ATCGTGAAAAAATCAAAAATGTGATACATTATTCGGGTTCAAGAATGATTTTTACACATCCATTTTTTTTGTTTTCAACATGCGATAGAAACTATAAAAACTAAACAAAAAAAATAAATTCTTTGCTTATATATATTTTATTTTGATATACTTTATTAGGGGACAAAAAAATGAGAAAGAAAAAATTAATTATTAGTTGCTTAATTGTTGCTTTTATTTGTTTAATTATTTCAATTTTACCAGTAGTATTTAATTTACTTGATGAAGATGATAGTAATTTTTCTTATAATAATATGAATGTGACAGCAACTATCAATACAGATGGTAGTTTATCAATGCATGAAGAATTTACTCTAGAAACAAATTCGGCACATACTTATATTAGAGAAATTATTTATAGTAAAGATAATAAGTCAAATTATAGTAGTGATAATCAACCTAGTTTTGATGATGAATCTTTTAAAGTAACTGTCATTAATGGTGATAAAACTATTTCTCGTAACTACTTACAAGGTGAAAGAATAATTGGAAATGATATAATCGCTTTTGATGGTGAAAAAGATGAATTAGGCGATTATATTCAAGGAAGTGTAGAATTAAGTCGTAATTTTATTGTTTATTTATCAAATGGAATTAATAAAAATACTAAATATGTTATTGATTATAAAATAAATAAAGCAGTTAATATTTTTAATGATGTTTGTGAGTTGAACTGGAAATTAATACCTTCTTTAGATGCTAAAAAGAAAAATGTTAATTTGACTTTAAACTTACCTGACAATAATTATACTTTAGGAACTAGCCAAGATGAAGGTGATATTCATTATTATGGTTATGGTGGAATTAATTCTAAATTTACTGATTGTACAAATAAGCAAATCAAAGCATTTGCTAAAAAATTAAATAGTAACGAAGAAATGGAAGTCTTATGTTATTTTCCATCAAACATGATTCCTGTTAAAGAAGGAACAAACTATTTTGATCAAAATGGTGAAGATCTCATTTTAGATCGAGTAAATGTTAATTTAGCAGAAGAAAATGCATATGCTAAAAGATATAACACATATAAATATAGTGCACTAGTTATAAGTATTATATTTATTGGTCTTATTGGATTTACTTATTTTAATATTTATCGTAAATATGATAAAGAGTTGAAAGCAAGTTTTGATGGAGAATATTATCGTGAATTGCCTGCTAGTTATCCTCCAGCAGAAATGGGATATTTATACAATGAAGAAATTGTTTCTAGCAATGATTTAAGTGCAACTTTAATGGATTTAATAAGAAGAAAATATATTTCAATTGATCAAAATGGCTGTTCTTTAACTGAAAAAACACCTAATTATAAATTAATTTTCGATCGTAATAAAGATTTATCTGAACTTACTGAATATGAAGGTTATTTATTATATTGGTATTTTGATGTAATGGCTAAAGGTGGAAATGAAATTACTTTAAACGAAATTGATAAATTTGTTTCTACTGAAAGTGATGCTAAAAAATATTCAGAATGCAATAAAATTTGGGGTGATAAAGTTTTAAGTGTAGGAAAGAAAGATAATTTCTTTGATGATGAAGCACGTAAAAATGCCCAAAAATTTAATTTTATGGCTCCACTTGGTATTATTTTAGCAATGTATGTTTTGTTTATTGTCTTTTCTTTTGGAATTAATTTCCTTGCAATATTTGGTTTTATAATTGCTACAGCAAGTGTATGTTTAGTAATTTATACTCGACAAATCAGAAGAAGAAGTCAAAAAGGTAATGAAGATTTTGTAAAATGGAAAGCGTTTAAAAAATTCTTAGAGGAATTTTCTCATTTTGAAGATTATCCTATGCCTAGTATTATCGTTTGGGAACATTATTTAGTGTATGCTACTTCATTTGGAATTGCAGATGTTGTAGAAAAACAATTAAGAACAAAATTTAAAGAAATGGAAAATGTTGATGTAAGTGATACTTTATTATATTATCCATCATTTAATAATTATATTTCTTATCGTGTGGGTAGAGCATCCGCTTTAGGTAAACAAACAATTGTTACTGCTCAAGCACAAAGAATGGCAAAATCTGGTAGTTCAGGTGGGCATGGTGGATTTGGTGGAGGGTCTTCCTTCGGTGGAGGTGGAGGGCACTCAAGTGTTCGATAAATGTATTTACAAGCTTAATTAAATTATTTATACTATTATTAAAAGGAGAGAAAAAATATGTTTTTATTAGGAATCGGTGGATGGATTGCAATTGGTGTTGTAGTTTTATTAATTATTCTTCTTATTATATTTTTTGTTAGCACATATAATAAACTTGTTAAAGGAAGAAATAAGGTTAAAAATCAATTTTCACAAATTGATGTTCAATTAAAAAGAAGATTTGATTTAATTCCAAATCTTGTAGAAACTGTTAAAGCATATGCGAGCCACGAAAAAGATATTTTAGAAAAATTTGCTGCTGCAAGAACTATGTATCAACAAGCTAGTTCAAATAGTGATGTTGAAGGAATGGCAAAAGCTGATGCAAAATTAACTTCTGGATTCAATGCTTTAGTTAATGCAGTTAGAGAACAATATCCAGATTTACAAGCAAATCAAAACTTCCAAAAATTAATGGCAGAATTAACTGATACAGAAAATAAAATTTCTTATCAAAGACAATTTTATAATGATGTTGTTCTTTCATATAACAATGCAAGAGAAGTTTTCCCAAGTGTTATTGTTGCTAATATGTTTGGTTTTAAAGAAGAAAAATTCTTCCAAGCAGATGAAGAATCTAGACAAAACGTTAAAGTTCAATTTTAATTAAAAAACTTATTAATTGTTTGAGCAATTCCGATATCGTCATTTGAAGTTATTACTTCGGTGGCGATATTTTTTAATTCGCTAGAAGAAGAGTTTTTCATTGCATAACTATATTTTGTAGTTAGTAATAATGAAATATCATTATCGTTATCTCCAAATGACATGGTATCTTCTTTATTAATTTTCAAATAAGATAATAGATATTTTAAAGCATTTCCTTTGGAAACATTTTTATTTATTATTTCAATATATTTATCATGAGTTCTAACGACATTGTAATCTTGACTATATTTGTTTTTTATTAAATTATATGTTCTATCAATATTTTCTTTAGTGGAAGAAAAAAGAATTTTAATAACTTCTTCTTGATAGTTATTAAACATTACTTGTTTTAAAGGATTTTTAGTTAAATTATATTCAAATAAAATATCATCATTTAAATCTTCATATAAGATTTCTTCTTGTTTTGAATAAGCCATTAATGATAAATTTAATTCTTTAGATAATTTATTAGCTTCTGAAATATTAAAGTTATCTAATTTTTTAAAGAAAATAACTTCTTTAGTTAAATTATTAACAATTTTACTACCATTAAAGCAAATAGAATATTCGTTTTCTGAACATAATAATAATTGATGGAGATATTTTTTTAAAGCATCAAAAGGTCTACCTGAAGCTAAAACAATTTTGCAACCTTTATTTTTTGAATTTAAAATTGCAGAAATACTTTCCTTTAATATTTCTCCTTTTGAGTTTAATAAAGTACCATCCATATCAAAAGCAATTAGTTTTATCATAAATCATCCTTATTATAGATAAAACTTATTAAATTTTATATAAAATTTAATGAAAAACATATTTTCTTCTATCTAGTAGAAAGAAAAAACATTATTATATTATTGTATGAATAAACAAGTAAAAAAATATATTATCAACATAGCAATTTTGATTGTAGTTACCGCTTTGGCATTATTTTTTGTTTTAAAAGATGATGCAGGTATGATTTTTGATTCTTTAAAAAATGCAAATGTGTGGTATCTTCTTGCTTGCTTTGGATTAATGCTTCTTTCATATTTAGCTGAAACTTTAATTTTATTTATTTTAGCTAGATTATATAATCCTGAATATAAATTATTACAGGGGTTTTGGAACTTTATGATTGGAAGGTTTTTTTCGGGAATTACACCTTCTGCAACAGGAGGACAATTTGCTCAAGCATATACTTTTTCTAAGCAAGGGGTAAAATTAACTAGTGCTTCTTCAATTATGGTTATGATGTTTATTACCTACCAAATTGGAATGAACATTTTTGGAGCGATAACTTTAATTTATTCAACTTGTACTAATTCAATTCCAACAGGAGGAATTGATATTTTTGGAATTAGAATTAACATCTTTTGGCTTTCTATTATCGGTTTTATAATTATTGTGATGATAGTTTTATTTATGATTTTATTATCAACAAATAAGACGATACATCGTGTTTTAATTAATATTGTTATTGCTCTTGGTAAGTTTTTCCATATTATTAAAAAGAATAAAGTTGAAGAAAAAAGAATTGAAATGAACGCGCAAGTTGAAGTGTTTAGAATGGAATTAAAAAGATTGTTATCAAATATTAAAATTCTTGTTACAATTGTTGGACTATATTTAATTGTTTCTTTAACATTTAATATGATTCCTTTTTATGCATTTAAAGCATGTAATGTTGATCTAGGTTATAATAACTTTTTTCATTCAATTTCTTATTCAACTTTTACTTATTTAATTACTCAATTAATCCCTATTCCTGGAGCATCAGGTGGAGCGGAATATGTTTTTAATCTAATGTATGGTCAATATGTACCTAATCAAGTTTTATTAAAGTCAGTTATTTTAATTTGGCGTTTTGCTACTTTCTATTTTGGCTTATTATTAGGTGGTTTAGTAGTGATATTCTATCATCAATCGCCAAAATTTGAAACATTACATTATTCAGATCGTACATTATTAGAGATTCAAGTAATTCATCTTAATGATGAATATACAAAAGAAAAAAATGAGGTTAAAATGGCTGAACCAATTAAAATGGAGGAAGTTGAATCTTATTTTGAAAATATCAAAAAGGAACTTGCTTCTAACTTAAAAGCCAATAGTAGAAGTTTAACTCGTGA
>FR889435.1:0-192 GCA_000432895.1 Firmicutes bacterium CAG:449
CTTCCACTGATAATGAAGAAATCATGAAAAAAGTTATTAATAAAATAACTTCTTTAAGAGTGTTTTTAGATTCAGAAGGAAAAACAAATTTATCACTTGAAGATGTTCATGGTGAAATAATGTGTATTTCTCAATTTACTTTATATGCAGATATCAAAAAAGGAAGAAGGCCATCTTTTGTAGAGGCGGCAA
>FR889435.1:208-444 GCA_000432895.1 Firmicutes bacterium CAG:449
AGAGGCGGCAAAACAAGAAATAAGTAAGCCATTATATGAAAAAACTCTTTCTTATATAAATGAATTGGGGTATACTTGCAAAAGTGGTGTTTTTGGTGCGGATATGAAAATTAATTTAATTAATGATGGACCTTTTACCATTATTCTAGATAGTAAGGATTTATAAAGATGAAAAAGAAAGTAATGATTGGTTTATCTGGTGGAGTAGATTCAGCGGTCGCGGCTTATTTATTAAT
>FR889435.1:464-5422 GCA_000432895.1 Firmicutes bacterium CAG:449
TCAACAAGGATATGAAGTAGCTGGTGGATTTATGAGAAACTGGGATAGTTTTGCTAATAATGATTTATTGGGTAATCCAACAGTTAATGATGAAGTATGCCCTCAAGAAAAAGATTATCAAGATGCTTTAAAAGTAGCAGATAAACTTGGTATTCCTCTTTTTAGAATTGATTTTGTCAAAGAATATTGGGATTATGTTTTTTCTTATTTTTTAGCAGAATATAAAAAAGGTAGAACACCTAATCCAGATATTTTTTGTAATAAATATATCAAATTTGAAACCTTTAGAAAATTTGCTAAAGAAAAAGGTTTTGATTATATTGCTATGGGACATTATGCAAAAAAGATTGTTAAAGATGGAGTATGTTATCTATCTAAATGTCATGATCAAAATAAAGACCAAACTTATTTTTTATCACAAATTAACTATGATCAATTAAAAGACAGTTTATTTCCTTTAGGTGATATTGATAAAACTGAAGTAAGAAAAATTGCTCATGATCTTGATCTGGTGGTCGCTGATAAAAAGGATTCAACAGGAGTTTGTTTTATTGGTGAAAGAAATTTTAAACAATTTTTAAATAATTATTTACCAGCTAAAAAAGGTGATATTGTCGATGTTGTTTCTAAAAAAGTTGTCGGTCACCATGATGGAGTTCTTTATTATACTATTGGTCAAAGAAAAGGCTTAGGTATTGGAGGAATTAAAGGTATTGATCCTAAATCCTGGTTTGTAATTGCTAAAGATGTTAAAAAGAATATTTTATATGTTGCTCAAGGTGATGATAATAAATATTTATTATCAGATAGAGCAATTATTAAAAATATAAATTGGATTAATATGCCTCATCCAGATGGTATAAAACATATTGGTTGTAAATTTAGATATCGTCAACAAGATAATTTTGTAAATATGAGATTTGTTGATGATGATACAGTTGAATTAATTTATGATGAACCAATTAAATCAGTTACTCCTGGACAAGCTGCAGTATTTTATGATGGAAATATTGTTTTAGGTGGAGGAATTATTGATCAAATCTTTTATTTGGGTAATGAGATTAAAACGACATCATATGAAGATTAGAGGTGTATTATGAAAGTTGGAATTGTTTCTTTAGGATGTGCAAAAAATTTAGTTGATAGTGAAACTATTGCTTATTTATTTCAAAGTAATGATGTGGAAATTGTTAATAATGTTGAAGATGCTGATATTATCTTAGTTAACACATGTGGATTTATTGAATCAAGTAAACAAGAATCAATCGATACAATTTTAGAAATGGCTACTTACAATAAGATATTAATTGTTACTGGCTGTTTAGTTGAAAGATATAAAGAAGAATTACAAAAAGAATTACCAGAAGTAGACTTATTTATTTCTATTAAAGATTATGTTCATTTTGCTGATGAACTTAATAAAGTCATTAAAAATAAAAAATTTACTGGTGAATTATGTAATAATAGAAGAATTGTTTCCACTCAACCATTTACAGCTTATTTAAAAATATCAGAAGGTTGTAATAATTGTTGTACTTATTGTGCTATTCCTTTAATTAGAGGTCATTTTAGATCTTTTAAAGAAGAAGATTTAATAAAACAAGCTCAAGATTTAGCTTCTAGAGGAGTAAAAGAACTTGTTGTTATTTCTCAAGATACAACTAGATATGGTGAAGATTTAAAAAATACAGATATTTGTAAATTATTAAAAGAATTATTAAAAATTGAAGGATTTGAATATATAAGATTATTATATTTATATCCAGATGAAATATCTGATGAATTAATTGAATTAATGGGAAAAGAAGAAAAATTAACACCTTATTTTGATATTCCTGTTCAACATGCTTCTTCAAATGTATTAAAAAGAATGAATAGAAGAGGGGATGAAGAATTCTTAATTAATTTATTTAAAAAGATTAAACAAAAAGTGCCTTCTGCTATTTTAAGAACCACTCTTATCGTGGGTTTTGCTGGTGAAACAGAAGAAGATTTTAATACTTTAAAACATTTTGTACAAGAAATCAAATTCGATCATTTAGGGGCTTTTACTTATTCAAGAGAAGATGGGACAGTTGGATACAATTTACCAAATCAAATTGATGAAGAAACTAAAATTAGAAGATATAACGAGATAATGGAAATCCAACAAAAAATCTCTCGTGAAAATAATAAAAAAAGAATTGGACAAGTTCAAAAAGGATTAATTGTTGGTTTTTCGGAAGAAAAAAATGCTTACTTAGTTAGAAGTATGTTCAATGCACCTGATGAAATCGATGGTAACATTTATTGTTATGGTGAAGAAGAATATTCTTTAGGTGATAAAATTTATTTTGAAGTAATTGATTCAGACGATTATGATTTATATGGAAAAATAATCAATAAATAAAAAAATACATATAGTATATATAGGTGAGATAGTAATGGATGAGGTTAATCCAAAAAATTTATTGACCTATTTATCTATAGATAAGAAGTTAAAAGGTTTAGATAAAAAAGTAGTTAATGAATATCTTGATTGGTTAGATACAAAAACTACTTTTTTTGCTGATTCATTACAAAAAAAATCATATCGACCTCAACCAGATAATATTATGCCTGGTGATGTAATATGGGTTGAATTTGGTATAAATATTGGTACAGAATTATCTGATTATAATACTAAAGGACATTATGCAGTGGTTATTTTAGTTTCATTAGGAAATTTAGTGGTTATACCATTAACTTCAAAAGAAAATAATGATTCTTTATTTTGTTTTGATTTAGGCTATATACCAGAATTAAATAAAGAAAAAGATTATCATTCATATTTAAAACTTGATGCCATTAGATCTATTTCAAAAAGAAGAGTAGGAAGAATGGTTAATAAAGAAAAAGGAAAAGTGCATTTATCTAATCAAACAATGAAAAAAATTCAAAAAGCGATGAAAATGTCATTTTTAAATTTTTAATCTTTTTTTATAATACAACAATCGTGTTAAGCTACATTCTTCTGAAACTTGTAATGTTTCAGCTATTTTTTTATAATCAAAATTATTTTTTAAACATTCAGTTGGAATTAATAATTGTCCAGCAAATTCATTTGCTTGCCATTCTGCATTGCAATAACAAGGACATGATTGAACTTCTTCAAAATGAAAATTTAAAATTTTATTTTGTATAAAATGAAATAATTCATGTGCAAGAGTAAAGTTTGATCTATACTCGTTAGTTTCTAATTCATATAGCACTGATTCTTTTATATATATAAAATTATCAATTGGATTGTATTTTGCTGGTGTGTTACTTTCAAATAATTGATCGTTATCATCAAGGATTTGTAGTGTTAAAATACCATTTAGATGAAAATATTCAATAATTTCAAAAATTGGGAATGCTGAAAAATTGGGTATTCCAAATTTTATTCTTAAATTATTAGCAATTTTTTCAATTTTTTTTATTGAAAGTGGATTAGTTTTCTTCATTTAGTAATGCTTCTTTTAATTTTTTTAATAAGTCATTATCCGCAGTTTTAATTTTTCTTGCAAAGAGAAGTGAAACGTCTTTTTGAGCTTCGTTCATTTTTTCTAATTCAAGAGGAACTTTTTTATTTGTTTCATAAATACTCATTTCTAATTGTGCTAGTTCATCATTTGATAAATGGTAAATAGCATTAATTTTCTCAATGTAATTTGATGGAATTGTTTTTCTTCCAACTTCCATGGCTGATAAAAAAGCTGCTGAAATTCCTAATTTTACAGCCATTTGCCTTAATGAATCATTTTCTTTTTCTCTAATTTTTTTCATAATGATTCCAAATTTACTTATCATATTTTTTTACCCACTTTTTAGATAAATATTTTATAGTATTGAATTGTCAATAATAAAGATATTATCATTTTTGTTTTTTATACTTAATTCATATATATTATTGATATCTATTTTATTAATATATTTATCAAATATCCAATTAAATTTTTTAAATTCAAACTCAATTAATGCAATGTTTCTAATATCATCTTGTAAGTATAATTTAAATATATTCCCATCAAATTCATTTTTTATAATTTCTGAGCAACAAAAATCAAATGTTGAATCAAAAGAAATATTAATGATTTTGATATCAGTAAATTTTTCGTATAAAATCATATATTTGTTATATTGGTTTAAAATTTTTGAATTTATTTCAAGAGTATATTCATCAATCATAAATTTACAAATTAATTCATTATTATTAAATTTTATTCCTAGTAAACATCCGTCGTGTAAACATAAAGAATCTGGTTTTGAATTTAAAATATCTTCTATTGTTTTCATTTTATTTTTGCTTTCTTAATATAAATACCATCTAATGGAGCTAAATGTGAACTATAAGTTCCTCTTGCTGTTTCATAACCATATTTATCAATATAATATTTTTTCTTATTCTTTATTTTTTCTTTCAAAGATAATCTATTTTCCCAATGATAATGAGCATATTGTTTTTCATTTTCATAATCATATCTAACTATTTGATTAGTGGATTTTCTTTGATAAAATTTTTCACTTAAATTTTGTTTATTCATTTTTGTTGTAGTTATTTCATTCCAACCTTTATGTGTTAATATTGTATGGTTT
The DNA here is from genome assembly GCA_000432895.1 of Firmicutes bacterium CAG:449. Lineage (GTDB taxonomy): Bacteria > Bacillota_I > Bacilli_A > RFN20 > CAG-449 > CAG-449. The sequence goes on from FR889435.1 coordinate 5,061, forward strand.
TTTGGTAAATATGAACCATTATATACACCTTTTCTTTTACACCAATTATTATATTGAATTTGTCTATAATCTTGTAATGATTTAGGTTCATCAATATGAACATATTGTGTCGGTTTTTGTGTAAATGAATAAATTATGCTATTAATTATTTTATTAATAAATTTCATTATTTATGATATCTTCCTTTCTTGTAATTTTTTAAAGAAAATGATAAGATACAGATGCTGATAGGTATCTATCATAAGAAGATTTATTGGTTGCATCGATAAATCTTTTTTCTTTATAATTTGATTGTAAGCAAATTTTGAAGTTATGTCAACTAAAATGGTTAACAATTTTTGAGAATCGTTTATTAACTAATT
>FR889436.1:0-2624 GCA_000432895.1 Firmicutes bacterium CAG:449
GTTTTATTTTTAAAATAAAAAAGGAGAATATATGGCATTTGGGTTACTTTATGATTTCTTGATGGGGCAAACCATAGAAGCATATAAGTATTTTGGCGCACATTTTGTGACACAAAATAAAAAAGAAGGCGCTCTTTTTAGAGTATATGCACCAATGGCAAAAGATGTATCAGTTATTGGTGAATTTAATAATTGGGATCCTAGCAAACATCAAATGAAAAAAGTTGATGTTTCAGGTGTTTATGAAGTTTTTATTGAAGGTGTAAAAAATTATCAAACTTATAAATTTCATATTCATGATGCAAATGGTAATTATATAGATAAACAAGATCCTTTTGCATATTTTTCTGAATATCGTTCAGGATCATGCTCAAAATTGTTTGATATTGAAAATTTTATTTGGCATGATGAAAAATATTTAAAAAATAGAAATAGAAATTTTGATAAACCAATGTCAATTTATGAAATTCATATTGGTTCATGGCTTGATCATCCGGATAATAGATTTTTATCTTATGAAGAAGTCGCTGATAAATTAATTAAATATGTTTTAGAAAATGGTTTTACTCATGTTGAATTAATGCCAATCACTCAATATCCTTTTGATGGTTCTTGGGGTTATCAAGCAACAGGATTTTATTCTACGGATTCTCGATATGGAAACCCATTTCAATTGATGTCATTTATTGATCGTTTACATCAAGCAGGAATTGGCGTAATTCTTGATTATGTAGTTGTACATTTTGCTACAGATGAATTTGCTTTAGAAAAATTTGATGGAACTAATCTATTTGAATATACTGGTGAAAATGAATATTCTCAATGGGGAAGTAAATTATTTGATTTAGGTAAAGATCCAGTTAGATCATTTTTAATGTCTGGTATTGATTATTTTATTTCTTATTTCCATTTTGATGGAATAAGACTTGATGCAATTAGTAATGTTATTTATTGGCATGGTGATTCTTCAAGAGGAGAAAATATTGGGGCAATTGAATTTGTTAAAAGATTAAATGGCAAAATTCATCTTAAACATCCAGATGTAATGATGATTGCAGAAGATTCTTCAAGTTATCAAGGAGTTACTAAACCTCTTGAATATGGTGGACTTGGTTTTGATTATAAATGGGATTTAGGATGGATGAATGATACTCTTGCTTATTATGCAAAAGATCCAATCTATAGAAAATATCATCATCATAGTTTAACTTTCTCAATGGCATATTTTTATTCTGAAAATTTCTTATTACCACTTTCTCATGATGAGGTTGTTCATGGAAAAGGAACTATCATTAATAAGATGTGGGGCGATTATGATCAAAAATTTGCTCAAATTAGAAATTTGTATACTTATATGTGGGCTCATCCTGGTAAGAAACTAAATTTTATGGGAAATGAAATTGCTTCTTTTGATGAATGGTCAGAAAAAAAGTCTTTACCATGGAATTTAAAAACTTATCCTAAACATGATTCAATATCTCGTTTAGTAAGAGATTTAAATTTAATTTATCAATATGAACCTAGTATGCATGAAGAAGAATATAACCCAGTTCATTTTCAATGGTTAATGGCGGATAATGCTTCTCAATCAATATATGCTTTTAGAAGATCATATTTAGAAGATACTTTAATATTTATTTTTAATATGACACCTAATTATTACGAATATATTAATATTGGTGTACCATTTGAAGGTGAATATGAAGAAATATTTAATTCTGACAAAGATGTTTATGGTGGTTATAATCATTATAATGGTTTACCTTTACAAACGATGAATATGTCTTGGAATAATCAACCTTACACAATATCAATAAAACTTGCATCATTTGGTGCATTAATCTTAAAATATAAATCAAAATAGAGGAAAGAAAAATGTTTGAAACAAAATTAGTTTTTAAAAAAGAATTTGAAAAAAGAGTAATTGAAAAATACAGTAGAACTTATAAAGAATGTTGTTATGATGAACTTTATCAAGTCCTAGGCGAAATGGTAAAAGATGAAGCATCATTTGATTTATTAAAATCAAAAGAATATGTTAAAAATCATCAATCTAAACAATTAATATATTTTTCAATGGAATTTTTAATTGGTCGATTGTTGACAAACAATATGATTAATTTAGGAATTTATAATGTTGCTAAATCTGGTTTAAAAGATTTAGGTATTGATATTAATGAACTTGAAAATAAGGAAGCTGATGCTGGTTTAGGTAATGGTGGATTAGGTCGTCTTGCTGCATGTTTTCTTGATTCAATAGCTTCTTTATCTTATCCAGGACATGGTAATTGTATTAGATACAAATATGGTTTTTTTAAACAAAAAATTATTGATAATAAGCAAGTTGAAACACCTGATCAATGGTTAAAAAATGATAATGTTTGGGAAATTAGAAAACCTGAAAAAGCTGTTGAAGTTGAATTTTATGGTAATGGTGAAACTTATGTTGATACTGATGGAAGAGTTAGATGTAGAACGGCAAATGCAACAAAAGTTAAAGCTGTTCCTTATGATGTAATGGTAATGGGTTATCATAATAAAGTTATTAATACATTAAGACTTTGGTCACCAGAAGCGAGTGAACAATTACCTGAACATCAATCTTTTAAAGATTATGTAAATTC
>FR889436.1:2683-3634 GCA_000432895.1 Firmicutes bacterium CAG:449
TAATGAACATGGTCGTATTTTAAGATTAAGACAACAATATTTCCTTGTTTCTGCTGGTTTAAAATCTGTTGTTAGATCCCATAAAGAACAATATGGTAGACTTGATAATTTATGTGAAAAATATGTCTTCCAATTAAATGATACTCATCCTATTCTATGTATTCCTGAACTTATGCGTATTTTAATGGATGAAGAGGGATTTGGTTGGGATGAAGCTTGGTATCAAGTTCAACATTCGATGGCTTATACTAACCATACCATTATGGCGGAAGCTCTTGAAAAATGGCCAGTACAATATATGTCCACTTTACTTCCAAGAGTCTATATGATTATTGAAGAAATTGATCGTCGATTTGTCTTATCTTTAAAAGAAAAAGGTTATAATGATGATTTTATTTATCGTGTTAAAATTATTAAAGATGGTATGATTCATATGACAAATTTAGGTATTCATGCTGGTTTCTCGGTTAATGGAGTGGCTTCATTACATACTGAAATTTGTAAAAAAGATACTTTTAAGGATTTATATACTTTATATCCAGAAAAATTTAATAATAAAACAAATGGTATTACTCATAGGAGATGGTTCTTGTCTTGTAATGAAGAATTATCTTCATATGTTACTAGTTTAATAGGAGATGGTTGGATTACTAATCCAAGTGAACTTGAAAAATTGATGATGTTTGTTGATAATGAACAAGTTTTAAGAAAATTATCAACAATTAAAAAGCATAATAAGATTCGTTTTGCTAAATTAATTAAAGAAAGAAATGGTATTGATGTTGATGTTACTTCAATTTTTGATACTCAAGTTAAAAGATTACATGCGTATAAACGTCAATTTATGAATGTTATGAGAATTATGTACTATTATTTAATGATGAAAAAGGATCCTAATTTTAGAATTTATCCTCATACATTTATTTTTGGAGCCAAAGCTGCCCCTAGTTA
>FR889436.1:3697-3899 GCA_000432895.1 Firmicutes bacterium CAG:449
GATAAAGTTAATAATGATGAAGAAATTAATAAATTCATGAAAGTTGTCTTTATTGAAAACTATGAAGTATCTTCTGCAGAAATTATTATTCCAGGTAGTGATGTTTCTGAACAAATTTCTACAGCTGGTAAAGAAGCATCTGGAACATCTAATATGAAATTTATGATTAATGGAGCGATTACTTTAGGTACTCTTGATGGGG
>FR889437.1:0-6650 GCA_000432895.1 Firmicutes bacterium CAG:449
CCAATGAAATAGATGTATCTTTTTTTATATTGCATCTTCTGGTGTTTCTTCTTTTTCTTGGAAAGTTTTATTTTTGAAATAGAATTTATTTATGAAGTAAGAATTTTGATATTGGAATTCATCAACTGTTGCTGTGGTTGATTCATATTCAGGTGCTTGATAAAATCCGACTTTATTTTTGATATATATGGATTCATACATGGATCCATATACTGATGTATTGTATCTATTGGAATAAATTAATTTATGGATTAATGGAACATTAATTTCATGATCATATTGATTCTTTAAACTAATGTTGGAGATATTCCACCGATTATTGATTCTTCTATTTAATGTATTTAGTCCTGTATTTAGTTTTTTGATTATATAGAAGAGTAATGCATCATCACTTCTTACAGATACTAATTTTTCATATAGATTAGATATAAAACTACTGGAGAACTCTAATAACATTCTTGAATACCAGAATCCATGTAATACTGATTTAGGTTCGCTTCTATTTTGGATATTCCAGATATATTCAAATATTTCTTTATTATCTGCATTTAATGAATCTTCTCTTTGGTCATTAATAAATGCTTGTCCATATCTTTTACCACGAATAACATTAATATGTGATTTTGTTTTCCAAAATGAATTAGTTCCATCATTTAATTGATTAATATCTTCATCGATTATTTTCATTCCTCGATGATCAAGCTGATTTCCTCTTTCTTTTGCGTATTCAGATAATGCTAGAACTACTCCATCATCTAAGAATGAATATTCATCATCCTGAACCTTTTTATAAATTCTTTGCCAATCATAATTATTTATTTTTGAATAAGTGGAGAAATCATCCATTTCTCTATTATTATGAAATATAAATATGTCATCATAATTTACAAAATGTCCTGTATCTATTTTGATATTATCAAATCTAATTGGATAGTTACTTGCTGCTAGTACACCTGATTGAATATACATGAAATATGCATGTGCATAATCAGCAATTGCATCAAATATTACTGAATTAGTTAATTCATCATAATAGCTATTTTTCTTCTTAAATAGCTCATATCCAAAGAATTTAGCATCTTCTTTATTTTTCTTATTCATGATTTTGTTGGCTTGCAAGTAAACATAATTTTTAGCTTGTGTCCAATTAACAATTTTTTTCTTTTTTATTAAATCCTGAAGATGATGTTCAAAGCTAGCAAAAGGGAAATCAGAATATTCACTTCTTATTTCTAATAACACTTTTCTTAAATCATATCTTAATGTTGATTCGGCAACTAATGTTAATTCAGTGCCTAATAAGTCTTTGCCTGCTCCTGGCTTTCCTACTATAAAATTAGTACTTCCAAATTCGTTTTTAACTAAGAGTTTTAATATCATTTGTTGATGGATTATTTCTTCATCAGCTTTCTTTATCCAATGATAATAAATTAAACCAATAATAATTAACATCCATATCCACAAGGGTAATAATTTTATCGTTGGTAATAAATCAATAATAATCGCTAGTATTTGATACCATAAACTTTTAAAATCAAATAAACAGATAAACGCTAGAATAAAACTTATTGATTCTATTAATAAAGGAATGATATGAATTCTTAATAATAAAATAACTAGGAAGATTTTAAGTAAATATGAATGATTTCTAGTCCATTCATTAAACTGTTTTATTTTATTGATTAAATAATTAAATGCGATTTTAAATGGTTTAGATATCTTTAAAAATATTCTTTTTGGTTTTGTTTCGACATCCATTTTTGCTTTATCAAATTCTCTTGGTGAAAAATATTGTTGAAATAAAATATAAATTTCTAATCCAATCAATAATATTAAAGTGGAAAATCTAAAGATGATTAATATCTTATTAAATACTTGATTCCACCAGTAGTTGAATATTAATCCATTAAATGGAAGTGTAATGATAGCTATTAATTGCTCCAAGAAATATTCAAATTCAATTGGTAAAATTCCATTAATTATATCACTATTTGTATCAATAAACATCCATGAGCCATTTATAGCAATATCTGGATAATCACCAACAAAAATAAAATAGAAATAGATCCACATGTTTTTTCCAAAACAAATGAAACTGTTTATTATTCTTTGGCCTATATTGACTGCTTCAGGAATAGTAAATATTAATAAAATTAAAAAAAAGAAAAACCATATTATATGACAATAATTTATTTTGCTAATTAAATTTTTTATCATTTTCATATTTGTTTTTCCTTACTTTTTTATATTTTTTGAAAGAGTAAATTCTTTTGCCTTAAATAAAGCATTTCTTCTTTCATAAAGACAAAGGTTAATTTTTTATCTTTAATAATTGTTTCTTGTTTCTTCTCATCAAAATAACTTTCTTGATATTTGCATATTGTTATTCCTGATGAATATTCATAATTAAAGATGATTTCATTTCCTGAAGCATATTCTAGAAGCTCTCCATCATCTTCATTAAATGTTAATAAATAAGCTTCATTTTCACTTAAATATTTTTGATGCTGTATTGCTTCAATTGGTGTTGGTGATTCTTTTTTTATCATTGAACATGAATTGATGAACATTGATGAAACTAGAACGACCACAAGACCAACTGAAATTTTTATTATATTCCTCACTTTTGTTGTCATAATTTTGTTTACTTTTTTACTCTTTAGCGTATAATATTAGTAAGAGTTAGACATCAAAGTATCCCAAAAGGGTACATGCCTAGCTCTTTTTTATGTTTTTTTGTTTACTTTTTTATTTGCTTTATATATAATTTAATTAAGAATTCACCCGTGATAGTTAATGACTACCGCCTAGTGGGAATTCTTTTTTTTATGCTTTTCAATTATCTTTAAAATTTTATTTACATCTTTTGGATTTAATTTATATTCATTCAAAACAGTTTTTAATTTATATACATCATCTTCTTGCAAGTCATTTCGAATATAAGATTTTTTTGACCAATTAACTGGATCATGTATTTCAACATTTTTATGATGACCTCTTTTATTTGAATGAGTTAAGCCTAAATTAATATATTTTTTCTTGTCATCAGTAATACCAACAATTAGTGATGGATGTTTTCCATTGCTTTTATTTCCATTTTTTCTTGATATATTATTTCTAAAATGCCATTTGTTTGATTTAAAAAAACTCATTTTTCTTTATCCTTTTTCTTCTTTTTAATTAACTTAAATGGAAGAGAAATAACATAACCAATTCCTTTAAATACTGGTGTTAATACTGGAAGTAATGATATTACTAAACAAGCTAATAAAAGTGATCCTGTTATAATTGCAAATACTTTTAAAAATTCGCTTGCATTATTTAAAAAATCTTTTATTTTTTTTAACCAATCAGGATCTTCTGTTGTTGGTGTTTTTCCATCTTCTGCAGGTTCTTTTTCTTGACCAGTTGATATTGTTTTATTGTCATCAAAATCCGCTGTATAGGATAATCCATTTTTTAAATAAGTAATATCCAATGCTTTTACTTCACTTAATCTAAATATATCTAAAGAAACTATTTTCTTTTCAATTATTTCAGGACCAGTAATAGTTGGCTTACCAATAATATGAGCAATATCATCAACTGCAGTTCTAATTTTAGAACTAAATAAACAGCCATGATTGTAATTACCACTTTCCATTTTATTTTTAATAAATGGGTAATCACTCATATCAGATTGATTAAATAATTGCTTATAATCATAAATATTTTTATAACTAAATAATTTTGTTTCAGTAACTCTAATAGAATCATTTTTATTTAATGAAATTGTATTACTTAAGAATTTTTCATTATGTGAATATTTAGCTGCTGAATTATTATATTTTTCTAATAACTCATCATATGGAAGTTTTAATAAATACGTAGCTGTTGTAGCATTAAATGATGGAGCTCTATCATAACTGAAATAACAATCATACCCACTATATTCAAGAGTAATATCAGTTATTGAATCCATCCAATTATCTATTGATGTATTAAACAAAAAATATGACATTGTATAAACATCATCAATTCTTCCAAGCATTCTTTCAATAAATGAATAATTTGTTGATACAACATCATCAAATGCAGTAGAAGCTGTTAATTTTATCTTTTCTTCTTTACTTACTTTCTTAGCTTGTTTAACCACTTTATTATTTGTTGGTGCATCATATAAATAACATGCATTAATATCTATTACTTCACTTGAAAAGCCTGTATTTACTTTATTTAACTTAAACCTTAGTTGATTTATAACCACTCTTGATGCATTTAAGATTGAATCGCTCTTTAATGCATACTTATAGAAATAATTTGTTGTTCCTTTTTTTTCACAATAACCAGATATATATGTTAATTTATAAGTTGAATAGTTATCATATTTAATTTTGCTATAATCATCTATTTTTTCGTTTGTATTAACATATGATATTAATGCATAAGTATCTTTTATTGCTGAATAGAATGCATAATTAGTTTCAAAGTAAAAATAATTATAATTATCTGAACGAACATAATTAACAAATTTAAACCCATTTTCATTTAAATCATTATCTGATTTATAATTAAATTTTGCTAGATCATCTTTTACTGAAGAAAAGCCACTTAATGCATAATCTAATTGAACTCTTTCATCAAAAAATATATCTGGATTTATAGCTTGCCCTGAAGCTAATAATACTGTAGCTAATAATAATCCTTTCACTATCTTTACCTCCTAAATAAAAAGAGGACTAATAATTTTTATATTTTTAATTTGTATCATTTAGTCCTCCTTAATTAATTATTTTTATGATGCAGAAGAAGTGTTTTTAACAGATGAATCTTTTACATTCCAGACTTCCATTTCAGTTAATTCAACTTTGCCACCTGTAATAGATATTGTAATTTCATTTTCTTTAAATTCAGTTACATAGGACACCTTTTCTTGTGCTGGTTTCTTTAATGTGTTATCAGCATTAGATGGTAATTTATATGCTTCTGAATCCGCTAGAGAAATGGATCCAACTTGTGATAAATAATTTGTTTCTTTTGCTTCTACACTTTCAGTAAATCCATTAAAAGCAGTTACTCTATAATGATCAAATAATTTATCAGTTTGAAATGTTAATTTATATGTACCAATTGCAAATGCTAATCCTCCATTTTCTTGAGTGATTGCTCCAGATGTGATTGTTACTGTTTTAAATAAATCTTCATCAAGATTATAATTTAATGCTGTTACTGCTGTTGCAGCGGTTAATGTTTGAGCTTCTTTATAATTATTTGTTAAATCAACACGTGTATAATCATATTTCTTTTCAAGCATTCCATTAATGATATCTTTATCAAATCCTTTGGATACATATCCAATCGCTCCAATTGCTCCTCCTACAACTAATGCTCCTAATACTCCACAGACTATTGCTGTGCTTTTTTTAATTCTTTTTGCCATGTTTTCCCTCCATATTTAGCAAATTTATTTCTTATAAATATAAGAACTTCCATTCGTGGATTTTATTATTTTACTTTTTTCAACATTCACCACGTTAAAATGTTTTCTATTTACTTTTCCAGATAAATAACATCTTTCAAACTGACTTTCAGTTAATAATTCGTAAGGCTTTAATTTAGTGTAATATCCATGGTCTTTTACTTTTCTTCCAAGTGAAGTAGTATAAACAGTCTTATGACACCCATATTGATTTACCTGGTACATTTTCATAGAGTTATTCCTCTTGTTAAATAATATCCATAGGCGGATATTAAGCCTAAATAATAACTATATGTTTCTCGATTTACACCTTTTGCCCACATTAATTTAAGAACATCATTTTGCATATTTTCTATTTCATTTTTTATTTCTTTTGGTTTTGTTTTCTCTAATTCAACTAATTCATAATTTCCAAGATTAACACCTTTTTTAAAAGCTTGTTTATCTAAGTAAAGCGGACCAATGTATCTAGTATCATGTGCTTGTGCTTTTCTAGAAGCAATTATTTCATTCACTGATTTCATTAGTTCACCTCCTTAACTCTAATTACCCTTATGCAATTATTAAGAGTGTGGTCAACTTAATAACTGCGTAAGAGTAATTATGTTTGTAATTACTCCAATTAATTTAATTAAAGTGCATCAGCGACTATATCTTCTCCATCAGCATCAGTTTCAGTTTTAACAAATGGTAATTTAACAAGCTTATCCCACATGTCTTTTTGTAAAGTGTCTAACCAAATTTTCTTTCTAACTAAATCTGATAAAATTACTTTTAATTGAAAGCTTGTTTGTACTTGATCAGTAATTGAATTTACATTTGTATATTCTACTGGTAAGATATAAGCTTTTAATTTTAATGAATCAGGTACTGCCATTGCATTTGGATTTCTTTTCATACAAATTTGTACATATTCCATTTGTGTCAATGTCATTGGAATTTCATATAATCCTGAAACGAATACTAATGTTGCTCTATAAAAAATTGTTTTGTTTGCTCCAGTTCCTCTTTTAGTTTTTTGAAGTTGTACATCTACTGATATAAATGCTCCTTTTACTTCCTCAGGTGTTATTTCAAATAATCTTTTTGATAATAACTCCGATGCTGTTGATGTTTTTGTTGTATTTTTTTCCATTTTCTTTTCCTCCTAAATACAAACTCTTAAGATTTTTTATCCTGCGCTTAAGCACAG
>FR889437.1:6674-6918 GCA_000432895.1 Firmicutes bacterium CAG:449
ACAGCTATATAAATTCATTTTTTTGAATTAATATCTATTGTGAATCTCCATTTACTTTATAAGCTTCATAATTACCAACTCTTGCATAGTTGCTTACATTAGATTTCCATGTTCCAGTCCATGCTGGATTATGTGGATATAACAATCCTATATGTGGTTTTACATATTCAACTGTTGGTAATTTTGCACTATCAAATTCATAAATAGTAATATTATCTAATTTTACATATGCACTTGGATTTGA
>FR889437.1:6950-9245 GCA_000432895.1 Firmicutes bacterium CAG:449
TTTCTAATGTATGCCATTTTTTATCAGCATAATTTATAGATAATGTTTTTGTTTCAACATTGTATTTTTTATCAGTTCCTGTTGATCCAAAATAAACTTTATTATCTGCTAACAATTCAACTGTTATTTCATCAGTAGTATTTGCTCCTGAACTTACTCCAGTTAACCAAAATGCAAATGTTCCATATGATTTCAAGTTTGTTTTAAAATCAATTTTGAATCTTCCATCAAACATGTCAAACTTAGAATCTAAGCAACCGCTAAAGCCATTATTTAATGACAATTCTGTATAATAATCATTTTGACTAACACAATCTGCTTTACATATAACACTTGCTCCATTTCCTCCACCCCACTTATCAGTTCCAATATTGAAAAATGATTTCACATTTGCATTACTTGTTGGTGAAACTAAATTAAATACTTTCCATTTTTTGGTTGCTTTATAGTATTTACTAACATTTGTTTCAACAATAAATGAATAAGTACCTACTTCAGTTGGAAAATCATTAGAATAAAATTTTTCATCTTTTTCATAGTAAGTTTTATATGTAATATTTTCAGGAAGAGTAAATTCTATTTTTTTATCGATATCTAGTTTATATTCATCTTTTTCTTCAAATGCTATTGGACATTCTTTTAAAGATGGATTTAATGAAATTGATGGAGTGTTTGTATCTTTATTAACTACACATGCTGTTAAAAATCCAATACAGCATAATGCGGTTAATGAATAAATTATGATATTTAATTTTTTCATTTAATCCTCCAATTTATTGATAATTAATTTTTAAGCATTTTTAGATCTTCTACTTCTTCTATGAGCTTTTTTCCAGTTATACAAATTTGTGTTATCTTTTCTTGCTTGTAAATATCCTGCTCTAAATGCTCTTGCTTCTTTTGTTAAACCTAATGCAACACCATTTCTATCAGTTTTTGGTTCACCAGTATTTGTTAATCTAACTTTTCTTTTTAATTCAGTTGCATACTTTCTACTTTTTTCATCTGGTCTTAATAATCTAACTCGACGACCTCTTTTGTTTGTTGCCCATATTGGTTCTTTTTTCTTTGCCATTATTTTTCCTCCTACTTGGCTTTAAAATTTTTTCAAATCGATTATTGATTCACGCTTTAAGAACTTATTCAACACGTAATCACGTACGTCAATCACTCGATTATAAACAGATGATGTATATAATTCATATTCGATATTTCTCACTCTCAAAATTAATACTTTGCCATTATGAACGTATAAATTAAAACCTTCGCCATATGGTACAAGTATCATCCCTTCATCTGGCAATAGAATTAATGCATCATTTGCTTTCATTAGTTAGTCCTCACTTTTAAAATTCCATAAATTGGAAATATCTTGTCATTCATTGACAAAATAATTGGTAATTCTAAGGCTAATATATATATATATAGGATTTGTCAAGAGAAATTTTCCAAAAAATGGATTTTTTTATAAAATATAGTTGGTGATCAATAATGGATGTTTTAGAAATAATCAAAGAAAAACGAAAAGAAGCCAATTTAACACAAGATGACATGGCTAAAAGATTAAATATGCCACGAACGACTTATCACAATATTGAAAGCAATGTTGTAACTTTAAAAATTTACGATTTTTTTAGAATTATCAGAATATTGAACATTCCTTTAGAAATTTTTCAAGACAATAAATACATTGTTCTTTCTGAAGAAGATTTTGATTCTCTTAAAAAAGCATCAAATACTATCTCTCACATTACTGACAAAATACAATCAAATGTCAATATTGTTAACAATAGCAATGTTGTGAATATGAACTTTAATAATACTGCTCCAACAAAAAAAAGATTCTGTGAAATCTGCGGTCAACCATCAGGATTTTATCCTTTATGCAAATATCACAAAACCTTAAAAGAAAAGGGTGTAGTATACAAAGATGAAAATGGTAACTGGATAGAAAGGTAAACTTCCTGGCCTGCATTTCCTTTTTCCACCTCCTATAGATGAAGTGTCTTCAATAGAAGATATTTTTTTAATTTTAGGAGGTGAAAACATGAAAGACAATGAAAAAAATAAAAAAGTACTAGAAATCGCGACCCTAGTACTCAAACTTATAACTGCGTTGATTAGTTTAATCAACACACTTATAAGATAACATAATTTTGTGGCTATTTCTAGCCCTTTTATACTTTTTTCACCTCGTGAATGATATATCATTCCCTCCCTCACACCATTATAGGCTCTTGAATCCTATAAAGCCCCTCAGGAATTTTCGCCTCTCCCTACTCGATTATTTCATAA
>FR889438.1:0-5633 GCA_000432895.1 Firmicutes bacterium CAG:449
TTAAAAGATTTCTTCATATTACTATTCCTGGATTAAAACCAACATTTCTATATGTTTTAATTACTGTCTTTATTGGTGCATGTAGAGTAATGGTTCAACCAATGTTAATGACAGGATATCAAACACATACATTAACTTTATCTTATTATATGTACCAATTAGGTTATTCACAAAGATGGATTGGTTTATCTTCGGCAGTAGCGTTAATAATGACAATAAGTAGCGTTAATAATGACAATAATTATTGGATCTATTACATTATTACAACGTAAATTTTTAGGAGAGAAAAATTAATATGAGTAAATTAGATCAATTAATTAGAGAAGGTAAAATTAATAAAGTAAAGCCAAGTAAGAAAAAATTGATTTTAAATATTATTTATTATTTTAGCGGAACAATTTTATCATTAATATTTATCTTTCCTTTATTATATATGGTTGCAACATCAACTAAAACAGAAGAGGCATTTGCTTCAAGTCTTGGCACTATTAAAATGTTTTTACCTGATTTTTCTTCAATTGGAACATGGTTTAACAATTATTCTGTAATTTTTGGTGATTATGGTGTATGGAAATATGCACTTAATAGTTTAATATATGCTTTAATTGTTATTATTTTAAATGTATTGATTAATGGATTAGCAGGTTATGTATTAGCAAAATTTAATTTTCCTGGAAAAAAATTCTTTAATTTCATTATTATATTTTTAATTGTTGTTCCAGTTGAAACATCTATTATTCCTTTATATTCGATTGTAAAACAATTATTAGGGTTAACTGGTAAATTATCAGTTTTAGCAGTTATATTGCCATCGAGTATCTCAATTTTTAATATTTTCTTATTTAGACAATTTTTTGTTAGTATTCCTACTGAATATGAAGAAGCAGCTAGAATTGATGGATTAAATAATTTGCAAATTTTCTTTAAAATTATTTTGCCTTTATCAAAGCCAATTGTCGCGACTGTTTCTGTTTTTTGCTTTATTGGTGTATGGAATGATTATCTATGGCCAACAATGGTTCTTCCATATGCAGGAGAAGGGGAATGGCCATTATATCCAATTCAAGCAGCATTAACTTCAATTTTAAGTATTCCAGGAATTACCAATGGTCAAGTAATGGCTGCATTAGTTGTTACAAGTTTACCAATATTTATTATTTATATTGTTGCTCAAAAATATATTGTTAAAGGTTTTGGAACAGCTGGTTTAAAAATGTAAGAGGTGAAAAAAATGAAAAAATCAATTATTGTATTATCTTTTATATCTAGTATTTTGTTTAGTTGTGGTGAAATAAATCAATCATTAGTTGATGATGGTAAACTTTTGCATTTTAGTTTTGATGAAATCGATAATGAATATACTAAAGAAGAAAAAAGTCAAGAATCTTATCATGTAAATTATGTTTTTAATCAAGATAACAAAGATAAAATATTTAAAGAACCTTCACAAGCTTTATTAAAAGAAGGTGTTAAAGGAAAATCTTTATATATGGATGGATTTTCAACTTATGTTAGTGATGATGATTTTATTTCTCCTAAAACTGCAATAACATTTTCAAGTTGGATAGCCCCTAGAGTGTTTGAAAATGTTTTTAATTACGGTGATGATACTGTTTGCAAAGGGCACACTAGATTAACATCTATTTTTAATCAAGGTGATATGGAAATGAACGAAGGCTTTACCTTTGGATATGGAAGATTAGGATTATNNNNTAGGATTATGGGGTATGCAATTAAATTTACATAATCCTGAAACAGATGAAGATTTCTTTGTTGGTTTCTATGATCCAATTAATGCTTTAGAATTATATACTTGGTCTTTTATTAGTGCAACATTTGATTCTAAAACTGGATATGTTGCTTTGGCTTTTAATGGAAAAATTTCTTATGAAACAATTAATGAAGATTTAATTGGATGCACTCTTATTAGAAGTGATGAACCATTGCTAATTGGTAAGTACAATAATCCAATGGTTGAATTTGGTGTTTCTAGACAATTACCTTCAGGATTATTGGATGAAGTTTGTATTTATAATAAATCATTAACACCAAAACAAATGCAAGAAGAGTATTTATCGTATACTAATGGAAAGCATCCAAATTTAGATTTTTCACAAATTGCACTTGATTCATCTGTTTACGAAGGAGATAGATATCGTCCTCAATATCATGGATTACCACCTGCAGTTTGGATGAATGAACCTCATTCACCATTCTATTACAAAGGGATGTATCATGTTTTTTATCAACATAATCCATCTGGACCTTATTGGTCACAAATTAGATGGGGACACATTGCTTCGACTGATATGATTCATTGGAAATATTTAAAAGATGCTGTTGTTCCTACTAAAGGAGTTTGTCCAGAAGGTGTATGGACTGGTGGAGCTTGTATTGGTCCTGATGGGCAACCATGGCTTGCTATTACTGCTGGAACAAATAAATCAACTTGGAGTGGACAAAATATTGCTTTTGCTCATCCAAAAGATATTTCTGATCCATATTTACAAGATTGGGTTATTGAAAAGAAAGTTAGTATTACTCAACCTAATGATAATTCTCAAGGTGAAAGAGATCAATTTAGAGATCCATACATTTGGTATGATGATGGAACCTATTATATGTTAGTTTCAACTTCAATTCCTGGAGCAGGAGGAAGCGCTAATGTATATACTTCTACAAATATGCATGATTGGACTTTTAGAAATTATTTATATCAATGTGATTATAATTTATATCCTGAGCAAGGTGCACATTGGGAATGTGTTATTTTACTTCCAATCTCTA
The DNA here is from genome assembly GCA_000432895.1 of Firmicutes bacterium CAG:449. Taxonomy (GTDB): domain Bacteria; phylum Bacillota_I; class Bacilli_A; order RFN20; family CAG-449; genus CAG-449. The sequence continues at coordinate 2,788 of FR889438.1, forward strand.
CAAAAGATAAAACAAAGACAAAATATATTTTATTTGATTGTCCTCAATATACAGTCGATGGTTATGTAGTTGATTGTTATTATTGGATTGGTGATTTTGATAAAAATAGTTGTAAATTTATTCCAGACAATGATAAACCTCGATTATTTGATATGGGAAGAGGTATATACACTGGCCAAAATGGATATTGCTTTTTAACAGATGAAGATAAAGCAAGTGGAAAAACAAATTATGAAGATGGTAGAACAGTGATTTATGCCATTGCTCAAGGTAAAGATGCTGGAACAAATCAAAATTATTATTCTGGATGGGCACATAATTTTGCAATTCCATTAGAATTATTTTTATCTGATGATGGAAATGAAGTAATTAGAGAACCAATAAAAGAAATTGAATCATTATATGGAGAAACATTATATGAATTAAATGAAACAAAATCATTTAATGATGTTAATAATGATATTTCTAATATTAGAAGTGATTCTTTTAGAATTGATATGAATATTTCAATAAATTCTAACAATGAAAAATATCAAGTGGGATTAGATGTTAGATATAATAAAGTTGTTTCAAATATTGGTACAGAAAAAACATCAATTACATTTTCAAATGATGGTGTATTTATTAATCGATTACAATCTACTTTACATGATTATGTTAATAAACAACCAAGTTATACTTATCAAAGTGTAAAAAATGATTATGATGTTATTATTTTAATGGATAGATCAATGCTAGAAGTTTATATAGACGATGTTATGTCATTTACAACAAGAGTATATCCAAAATATGGCAATTCAGATTATATTCATTTCTTTTCAGAAAATGCTTCATTAAATATTAATTCAATGAAAATAATTCAAATGAAAGGTGCTTATAATGACAATATAACACCTGCTTATTATGGTAATGTTGGAGATTTGGAGGCTTAAAATGAATAAAAAAATTAAATTTTTAATACTTCTTTCTTTTCTGTTTACTGGATGTTCTTCTAATGATGATCACCAAGAAAATAAAACATATTTGATTAATGGTGGATTTGAATCAAGTGATTTAAGTGGATGGACAATTTTAAGTGGTGATGCTTTTGATGATGATTCAGTTTCTTCAAGAAGAAGTTTTGAATTTTCATATGATGAAAGCCATAATCAAATACCAATTAATCATACAGGAAATTGGTATTTATCAGGTAAAGGGTACGATTTAAAAAAATCAAATTCTCGAACTGGTGAATTAAAATCATCAAATTTTATTTTAAATGGTGATGGAACTATTTCTATGAAATTAGCAGGTGGAGCATTATCTTCCTCTAGAGGAGTTAATGCATCATTAAAAGATAAAGAAAAAATTTGTTATGTTGGAGTGTATTTAACTGAAAATGAACAAATGATCGCTCAATTTAAAAATGAATATTTTTTAGAAGAAACGGATTCGTATGTTGATGTTAATAAATATAATTTAGGAGTTTACAATACAGATAATTTTTATGAATATAGTATTGATTTATCAAATTATTTAAATGAAGAAATATATATTAAAATTGTTGATAATGATCAAAGTTCATATTATGGATACATTAGTGTTGATGATATAAGAATTGGTGGAGAAGAAGCACAAACTGAAGGTGAATTTTTTATCAAAACAAAATCATATATTGAAGAAGCAGAAGCTAAAAATAAATATGAAATAATAAATGGTGATTTTGAACTTGGTTCATTAGCTGGTTGGGAAATAGTCTCTGGCGATGCTTTTTCTAATGAAGGTGTTAATAGTGAAAGTGTTTGGTGGAACGAAAATATTTCATATGAAAGAGAAGGCAAATATCATTATGGATTTTATAATCCTTCTGCAACAGGATTAATGAGATCATCAAATTTTGAGTTAGGTGGAAGTGGATATATTTCTTATAAATTAGGAGGATGTGCTAATAACGAATTGACCTATTTAAGATTTATGTTAAGAAAAGATAGTGGTGATCAAGAAATTGCTAGAATATCTAATTATAAGTATTGGAATTTTCAATTTCCATATGTTGAAAACGGAATGCGATTACTTAATATGAATCAATATTATATCAATTTGTCAAAATATATAGGTGAAACATTATATATTGAAGTATTTGATAATAATTCTTCAACAGATGATTTAGGATGTATTACTTTGGATAGTATCAAAACGTATTATGAAACAGAACCTGTTTGGTATGATATAGAAAACTATGAAGTTAATATTGATGATTTTATGGAAGTTGAACTTGATAATGAATATCAAGTAAAAAATGGCACTTTTGAAACTGGTGATTTATCATATTGGACACCTTCTTGGGTAGATGAAAATGATAGAATTGGATATGTTTCTAGTGATAATACTTGGTGGGCAGAACAATTACCTTATAATAAAAAAGGCAGATATTTATTCACAGGTGTTAATGATGAATCAAAAACAGGTAAATTAACATCTTTACCATTTACTATTGGAGGTACAGGAATTATAACCTTTAAAATGGGCGGTGCTAAAAATCCAAAACTTGTTTATTTATCAGTTGTTGACGATACAACAAATGTTGAAATTGCAAGATTTTCAAATTCAATGTTTAATGATTTAGGAATTTCAACTATTAATAATGGATCTAATTTATTAAATATGACTCAATATAAAGCAGATTTATCAAAATATCTTAATCTAAAGGTTCATTTAGAAATTGTTGATAATGCTTCTAATGATTGGGGTTTAATTGCTATTGATAGTATTATTACTTACTATCCATCAAACAATGGATTACCAAAGAATTGTATTTCGGCTATTGATTGTTTAGAAAAAGAGGCTATTGGATTAAATAATGAATA
>FR889438.1:5650-8861 GCA_000432895.1 Firmicutes bacterium CAG:449
AATAATGAATATCAAGTCTTAAATGGTGATTTTGAAACAGGTGATTTAACTGGTTGGACTTTAAGTGGTGGAAATTTCATTAATATTTCTTCTAAAAGAGTATGGTGGATTGAAAATTATTTATTTGATAAACAAGGAACATACTTCTTAAATGGATGGGAAGGTAATGAAAATGAAACAGGATATATAGAGTCAGAAGAATTTACATTAGGTGGTATTGGAAAGATTACTTTCAAATTAGGTGGTGGACATAATCAAGATTTATGCTATGTTGAATTAATTGATGCTGAAACAAATGAAGTAATTGGAAAATATGGAAATAGTAAATTTAAAGATTTAAATAAAAAATATTTTTATAACGGATTATTTAATGATTTATCTAAAGATGGATATTATTTAGCTAATATGGCAACATATCAAGTTGATTTGTCCAATTATTTAAATAGAAAAATAAAAATACGTTTAGTAGACAATGCAACCGCTGATTGGGGATTATTGTTTGCTGATGATTTTATAACATATTATGAATCAAATGATGATTTACCTTCTTCATTTGAAGCAATAAATATAATATAGAGGATTTTATATGAACGAAACGAATTTAAGACCATTATTACACATTACTGGTGATAATGGGTGGATTAACGATCCTAATGGACTTGTATATTTTAAAGGAAAATATCATGTTTTTTATCAATATTATCCTAATGATACTCATTGGGGACCAATGCATTGGGGACACAAAATAAGTACTGATTTAATACATTGGGAGAAAATGCCAATTGCTTTATTTCCAGATGATGAAACAGGATGTTTTTCAGGAAGTGCAATTGTTAAAGATGATAAATTATATTTGATTTACACAGGATTTTATGAAAATGAAGGTGGTGATACAATTCGTCAAAAACAAAAATTGGCTTATTCAGAAGATGGAATTGCTTTTAAAAAAATAGGTATTATTATTGATGAAAGTAATTTACCAAAAGGTTATTCTCCTATTGATTTTCGTGATCCATATGTCTATAAAAAAGATGATAAGTTTTATTGTATAATTGCATGCAAAAAAATAGATGGTAAAGGAAGAATTTTATTATTTTCATCAAGTGATTTAATGAAGTGGAAATTTGTAAGTGATATCTTCGATAAAGATTCTTTAGGAACGATGATTGAATGCCCTGCATATAATGAAAAACTTGGTTTATTAATTTTTTCAGAGCAATTTCAACCATCCGAAAATAACATTCACTTGAATATTCATACAAGTAGATGGAAAACAGGAAGAATAAACTATAAAACAGGTAAATTTGAAGAAATTGAATCAGGAATATGTGACTATGGATTTGATTTCTACGCGCCAACGTTGTTTTATAACGCTGATGTAATGATTGGATGGTTAAATATGTGGGATAGAAACATCCCGAGTGAAAAGTATGGTTTTGCAGGGATGTTAACGATACCTAGAAATGTTTCAATTATTAATAATAAATTAGTTCAAACTCCTATTTATGAAGGTGAATTAATTGAATCAACACAAATAAATAATAATTATTTTAATAAGTTAAAATTTGGCATGATTTCACTTGATATTGAAAAATTAGAAAAATTTGAAATTAAACTTAGAAAAAATATAAATTGTTGTACAGTATTTAGATTATTAAATGATGAATGGATTTTTGATAGAAGCCAATCTGGAGAAATAATTGTTGGCAAAGAAAAAGATGAAGATAGTTTATGTGGGGTTAGAAGAATGCCTTACATAAAACAAAGTAATCATAAAATCTTAATTGTGATTGATGAATTCTCTGTAGAAATATTTGTAGATGGAAGAAGTTTGTCATCTACAATATATCCTGACCAAGATGCAATTGATTTTGAAATAAAAGTCATTGCAGAGCATTGCTTATTAGAACTAAGAAAAAATGAAAGGAATTAATGATTATGGAAAAGCAAAAAAAATCTTATGTAAAACCATCAATAAATTCTAACAAACTTAGAATTACTGACGTTATTTTGGCTTCTAATGATGACAAATTTGAAAAAGACTTCTTTGATGATGAGGATATCTTTGGATTTTAAGAGGAGGAATATATGAAAAAATTATTATGTTATTCAATTGTAAGTTTATTTGCTTTAGTTGGATCAATCAATTCTACAATAGTTAAAGCAGTAGAAACAAATGTTATTGCTGAAAGTGATAATTTTATAATGAAAAAAGGAGCAAGTATTCGTAATACTTTAAACTATGAAGATACAGGTATTAGGTTTACAGCAATAGTTAAAAAAGATAGATATGAAGAACTTATTGGTTCAAGAACTGCTGATAATGAAGTGACATTTGGTATGTTAATTGCTCCTAAGGCTTATGTGGATGTAAATGCTTTAGATTATGAACATGTTTTTTCAGAAACTTCTGTTTATGATTGGGCTAATGAAAATGGTGAATATACTGGCACAAAAGTTAGAATTAGTAATATTACATATAATGTTCTTCCTTCAAATGTTGATGGTAATTATTTATTAAGAGGTGCATTAACTGATATTCTTGGAACAAATATTACAAGAGAATTTGTTGGAAGAGGATATATTAAAATTGGTAATAATGAAAATGCACAATATCAATTTGCAAAATATTTTGATGGTGATATAAATAATAATTCTATTTCAATATCATCTGTTGCAAAAGAATATGTTTCTTCATTAAATGAAGGTGAAGAAAAATCTTGGATGGAACAATATTATATTAATCGTGAACAAGTTAATAATAATAGTTTTGAAGATGAATTAAACAATTGGACAGTAGATGATACTTTCTATGTTGATACAGCTAAAACATATTGGGATATAGCTGATTATAAGCAAGATGAAGATTATTTTTTAAGATTTGATCAAGTTGGAAATGCTTTCTTACATTCTGCAGATGATAAAGTTGGTGTTGCAAGATCTCAAACATTTACTTTAGGTGGTGAAGGCATTATTTCATTTAAATTAGGTAGTGCAAAGAATAAAAATACTTATGTAAAAATTTGTAAAGAAGATGGTGAGGTTTTATTTATTGTAAGAAACAATAATTTCTCTGATCCAAAAACTGCTCAAATTATGTTAAGAAAATTTGTTGATGCAAAAGAATATATTGGGCAAAAATTATATGTTGAAGTAGTTGATAATGCAATAAATGATTTTGGATTTGTTACTTTTGATGATTTAAGAGTAA
>FR889438.1:8890-11012 GCA_000432895.1 Firmicutes bacterium CAG:449
TGACTAATTCTGATGCTCTTAGACTTAATGAAAAAGAATTAAATAATGTTAAATTAGTGTATTCTTCAAAAATTGTTGAATCATCAAATGATAAATTAAAAGAATTAAGAGATTTCTTATTAAATTATTATTCAACAATAAATTTTGTTAGACAAAATAAATTTGAATTATTAAATGGTGATTTTGAAACTGGTGATTTGTCAGGATGGACAGTAGATGGAAAGATTGGTTCTATTAGCGATAGTGATAATTATTGGTTAAATGATAGTGAAGATGCAAGTGGATATGCTTTTAATAAAGAAGGAAAATATTTATTTAGTTGCTATGCTCCTAATCAAGAAGAATCTGCAATTGGTTCATTGACAAGTCAATTATTTACAATTGGAGGATCTGGATGGATCACTTATAAATTAGGCGCAATGAAAAATACTTCAACTCGTTTAGAAGTATTATCTGAAGATGGAAGTGTTTTAGAAACATATTATAACTATTTATGGGCAGAAAGAGACTTATCAAATAGAAAGTCTGGATGTACATTAATTTCATATAAAGCTGATTTAAGTAAATATTTAGGTCAAAAAGTAAAATTAAGATTAGTTGATGAATCTATTAACGATTATGGTTTAATTTTTGCTGATGATTTTAAAACATATTATGAAGAAGAACCATCAAATGAATTTAATCTAGCTTCAATGGTAAATACTCAAATAATAAATGGTGATTTTGAAACAGGAGATTTAACTGGATGGAGATTAATTAGTGGTGAAGTTCCAGGAAAAGTAACTTCATTAGATGGATATTGGGGAGGAAATATATCTTACAATAAAGATGGAAATTATTTATTCACTGCTTTAGAAGGACAAAATAATCAAACAGACCCAAATCTTGAAGGTAGAATGGGTGTTTTAAGAAGCTCAAGATTTGTCATTAGCAAAGGAAATTGGATTTCATTTAAACTTGGAGCAAGTAAAAATGATGTTACAGGAATTAGAATAATTAAAGAAGATGGCATAATTGTTGCTTCATATCATAATACTCATTTTGGTGAAGATGGTAAAGAAGGATATATGTGGCAATATAAATATCAATTAAATGACATTGAAGATAATACTATTTGTTATATTGAAATATTTGATAATGCTACAGGTGATTGGGGATTAGTGGCTGTTGATAGTATTAGAACTGACTGGGGAAATGTTGAACCAACATTTTAATTAAGATGAAAAATAAATTATTGTTATTTATTATTGCAACATCTTGTTTATTTGCTTGTGAAAATAATTCTATATCTGATACTAGTTCAAATAGTAATTCTAGTGAATCCACGACAAGTGTTGATGAAAGTGAATCAATTACTACATCAATCGATAATCCTTCTAGTGATTCTATAAGTACATTTACTATTTATTATGATTTAGGTGAATGTCTAGATGCATCAATTACCTCTTTTACACAAGAAGTAAAGTATGGTGAAAGTTATTCACTATATGTTCCTAGCCATCAAGATTATACATTTGAATATTGGTTGAAAAAAAATTCAGACGAAAAATTTTTTGCTGGTATATATAACTATAATGAAGATACATATTTAGTTGCAAAATGGAAAAAGAATTCAACAGATTCAGGATGGACTGATTAAAAATTAGTTAGTAATTTTATAAAAATAGCATTAGAAATAGTGCTATTTTTTCTTATATATTTTATTTTTGTTTTGTTGAATAAAAAACACTAATATGATAATATAGGTTTGATTTTGGTTATATCTGAAGTGAACTTTTTAATATATAATATTAAGTTCATCGATATACTAAGACAAATTGAAATATTTTTTGAAAGGAGAAGATGTTTTATAGTAAAAGATTATTATCCAATTAAAAAAATAAGAGAAATAATATTTTCTCAAGTCTGTTTTTATAATTTCAGACAAGCCAAAAAAGAACCAGTTAAATCTGGGGATAGGAGTTATTTATGGGCGTAAAAATAGTTGAAACATCTTTACGTGATGGTCATCAATCTTTATTTGCAACTAGAATGACAACTGATGAAGTAGTCTCAGTCGCTAAAGAACTTGATGATGCAGGTTACTATGCTCTTGAAGTTTGGGGTGGAGCAACCTTTGATG
>FR889438.1:11022-19821 GCA_000432895.1 Firmicutes bacterium CAG:449
ACCTTTGATGCATGTCTACGTTTCTTAAACGAAGATCCATGGGAAAGATTAAGAAAAGTTCGTGCAGTATGTAAAAAAACTAAATTACAAATGTTATTCCGTGGACAAAACATCTTAGGATATCGTCATTATAGTGATGATGTTGTTGATAAGTTTTGTCAAAAATCAATTGAAAACGGAATAGATATCATTAGAGTATTTGATGCTTTAAATGATATAAGAAACTTAAAACAAGCTGTTATTTCTACTAAGAAATATGGTGGCGAATGTCAAATTGCTTTATCTTACACAACTTCACCTGTACACACAATTGAATATTATGTAGATTTAGCTCAAAAAGTTGAAGCTTTAGGTGCAGATTCATTATGTATTAAAGATATGGCTGGTGTTTTACTTCCAGAAGATGCCAAAAAATTAATTAAAGCTTTAAAGAAAAATACTACTTTACCAATTGAATTACATTCTCATTGTACTGGTGGAATTTGTGAAATGACTTATAAAGCCGCTATTGAAGCAGGCGTTGATATTATTGATTGTTGTTTATCTCCATTAAGTGGTGGTACAGCTCAACCATCAACACAAGCTTTTAATGCTTCTTTAAAAGGTACTAAATATGATCCAAAATTAAATGAAGATGCTATTCATAGAGCAGAACCTTTAATGGATAAAATCGTTACTAAATATCTAAAGAATGGCTTATTAAAACCAAAAGCATTAACTGTTAATCCAAACATTTTAAAATATCAAGTTCCTGGTGGAATGTTATCAAACTTAATGAATCAACTTGATAAACAAAATGCAATGGATCGTTATGATGAAGTTTTAAAAGAGATTCCAAGAGTAAGAAAAGATATGGGATATCCACCTCTTGTTACTCCATTAAGTCAAATGGTTGGAACGCAAGCTGTTTTAAATGTTTTAATGGGTGAAAGATATAAAATGGTTCCAAAAGAAATCAATGAATATCTTCATGGTAAATATGGTCAAGCTCCTGCACCAGTTAATGAAGAAATTAAAAAGAAAATTATTGGTGATGATGAAGTAATTACTTGTAGACCAGCAGATTTACTTGCTCCAGAATTTGAATCATTTAAAGAAAAATATAAAGATATTGCAAAATGTGATGAAGATGTTCTATCACTTGCTTTATTTGAAAATGTTGCTATTGATTTCTTAAATAAAAAATATAATAAAGTAAAAGAAGAAGATGAAGTTGTTGAATTTAATCTTCTTATTGGTTAGGAGAAAAAAGTGGATAAAATTATAATGTTGACAGATATGTCTATTGGTGATGGTGCTATTCTTTCTCTTGTATCAATTCTTATGGTTTTTGCTATTTTATTGATAATTATTGGTATAACAAGTTTAGTCTTTAAAATAGTTAGAATGTTTGAAGAACGAGAAAAAGAAAAAAATGCAATTGTTACTAATGAAAAAGTTAGTTCCACACCTGTTACAAAAAGTGTAGAAATTGTAGATGATGATATGATGGCTGCTGTTTTAGTTGCTACTATTGATTACCAAAGTGAAATTAAAAAAGATGTTCGCTTAATTAGCGTTAGAGAGGTTAAATAATATGAAAATTTATAAAGTTAAAGTTAATGGAAAATTATATGAAGTTGAATTAGAAGCAGTTAGCGAAAATAATGCTTCTATTGCTAGTGAGGCTAAAGCTCCAGTAGCTGCTGCACCTATTTCAGGTAATTCAACAGTTGTTCCTGCTCCTATTACAGGAAAAGTTGTTGCTTTAAAAGTAAATGTTGGTGATTCAGTTAAAAAAGGACAATGCTTATTACTTATTGAAGCTATGAAACTTGAAAATGAAGTTGTATCTCCTGTTGATGGCAAAGTAGTTGCTATTAAAGTAAATGTTGGTGCTTCTGTTAATACAAAAGACGAATTAGTAATTTTAGGATAATTTTATGGAGATTATTAATAGAATCGGAGATTTCCTTTCCCAAACAGGAATTGCACAATTCTTTAATGGGGAATGGAGAAATCTTATAATGATTCTTATTGGCTTAATATTCTTATATTTAGCCATTAAGAAAAATTTTGAACCTTATCTTTTAATTCCAATTGCTTTTGGAATTATCTTAACTAATATTCCTAATGGAGAAATTTATCATTTAGTAACTAATGAAGCTGGAGCAGTTATTGAAAGAAAAGGCTTACTTGCATATCTTCATATTGGAGTTGAATATGAAATATATCCATGTTTAATTTTCCTAGGTATAGGTGCGACAACCGACTTTGGACCATTAATTTCTAATAAGAAAACTATGTTATTAGGTGCTGCTGCTCAAATAGGAATTTTCGTTGCTTTCTTAGGTGCTTTAGCTTTAGGAAAAGCAATTCCTTCTTTAGGCTTTGATGCTAATGAAGCAGCTTCAATTGGTATTATTGGTGGAGCAGATGGCCCTACTGCTATTTTAACCGCTACACACTTTAAAGCTAAAAATATTGGTGCAATTACTTTAGCGGCTTATTCATATATGGCTTTAGTACCAATTATTTTCCCTCCAATTATTCGTTTATTTACAACTAAAAAAGAAAGACAAATTAAAATGGAACAACTTAGAGATGTTTCAAAAATGGAAAGAATATTATTCCCTATTATTGTTACTGTTGTTGTGGCGTTAATTGTTCCAGCATCAACTCCATTAATTGGTTCTCTTATGTTAGGTAATTTAATTAAAGAATCAGGTGTTGTTCCAAACTTAGTTAATACTATTGCTAACTCCTTATTATATATTTGTTCAATTTGTTTAGGTTTATCAGTTGGTGCAACTGCTAAAGGTGAAACATTCTTAGCTCCAAGTACATTAGGAATCTTTGCTTTAGGAATCTTTGCATTTGTTATTGCAGCAATTTCAGGTATCTTAGGTGGCAAGATTATGTGTGTTGCTACTAAAGGTAAAGTTAATCCAATGATTGGTGCTGCTGGTGTTTCTGCAGTTCCAATGGCTGCTAGAGTTGTTCAAAAAGAAGGACAAAGAGAAGATCCAACAAACTTCTTATTAATGCACGCTATGGGACCTAATGTTGCGGGTGTTATTGGTTCAGCTATTGCTGCTGGTATCTTAATGGCATTAATCCCAGTTATAGGTTAAATTTATTAAAAGTATAAGCCCAGAGAAATCTGGGTTTTTTATTTGCACAAAAAAAGAATTTGCTATTAAACAAATTCTTCAATTAGCTAGATATTTTGAGAAATCCCAACTACATCATCAACTGGAATACTAATTGCTATTCCTTGACCAGCAGTATTTAAACCAACTTTATTATATAAAGAATGCAAAACAGCTTCTTTAATTGTTTTATCAATAACAAGTAAAACTATTTCTTTTTCTGGGTGAATAGCAATATTCAATACTTTTTCAATAGCTTGAGAAGTAGTTCCTCTTCCATTAATAACAGTTCCTCCACGAGCACCAACTTCTCTTGCTGCTTCCATAACATCATCAGAGAAACCTGAATTTACTATACAAATGACCATTTCAAATTCCATATTATTCTCCTTCCTTATTTAAGTTTTTATTACTTAATAATTGATATACTGTTACTCCAATTAATGATGATATTGGAACAGTAAAAGCAATTCCTTTTCCGTTTTTAGTTTTATAAAATCTTTCTTCTAATGTTGATAAGATTTCTTTTATTTTATCTTCTCTAACAAATGAAATGATAACAGCTTTAGAAATATCTCCAATTCCTAAATGATATAGTTGGCTAGGAGCAGTTCCTTTACCATAAATAACATTTTGAACATTAACTTCAAATGTTTCTAATATATCTAAATAGAAATCGACTTTTTCTCTTTGTACAATTGTAAAAAGTACTTTTAATTTTTCAGGAGCTTTTAAACTTTTTTTATCCATATATCCTCCTAGAAGTTGATGATTTGTTCATCATCTGCATTAAGCATTTTATTGGTTCTATATTTTGATTTAAATGTTTTTCTTAGTTCAGAAGTAAAACCTAATAATTGAATAGTAATTAATGGTGCCATTGCAACCATTGCGACAACTCCAAAAGCATTTGATAAAACTTTTTCTTCACCTTGAATTTGTAAGCATATTCCAATCGCAAATGGTAAAATAAAACTTGAAGTAAGTGGACCAGAAGCCACACCGCCTGAATCAAAAGCAATTGCTGTGTAAATTTTAGGAACAAAGAATGATAATCCTAATGATAAGAAATATCCAGGAATTAAATAATACATTATTGAAAAATCATAAATAATTCTAATAATTGATAAGCATAAAGCAATACCAACCCCAAGAGAAAGGGCAATAAGCATCGATTTTTTGCTAACTCCACCATTGGTTATTTCTTCAACTTGTTTATTTAATACATGAATGGCAGGTTCAGCTAGTACAACAACTAAACCAATAATAAAAGCCAAAATAATAGAAAATGTTTTATGATTTGTTGCTAATTGTTGCCCCATTTTAAATCCGATTGGTAAAAAACCTATATTAACTGAGGTTAAAAATATTACTAATCCAAAGAAGGTATAAATAATACCAATTCCAATTTGAAGTAATTTTTTCTTCGGTATTTTTAAAAAGATTATTTCTATTAAAAAGAAGAAAACGACAATTAATCCTAAAGCAATACTAACTTCTTTAGCTACACTTAATGAATTCATAAAGAAATCATAAACAATATTTTGACTTATTGAATAGTTTGGTATAGTGTAAGTTAAATCTTTATTAATCCCAAGAGCTAATATAAGAAGTGCAATAATTGGTCCAACTGAACATAATGCCACTAAACCGAAACTATTTTCTTTAACAGATTTTCCACCGACAGTTTGTGATAAACCAATTCCGAGAGCCATAATAAAAGGAACAGTGATTGGACCAGTTGTAACTCCACCTGAATCAAATGCTAAAGGTAAAATTGCTTCGTTTCCATTAATAACCACTAAAGCGGTTAAGGCAAATAAAATCATATATAAATAAATTATTATAGATGTTAAATCCTTTTTTAATAAAGTTTTAATAATTGCGACTACTAAGAATAATCCTACCCCAATACCAATAGTTATTATTAATGTTAAAGAAGGGATAACATCTTTAACTTGGGATGCTAAAACTGATAAGTCTGGTTCTGCTACTGTAATTAAAAATCCTAAAACAAAACAAATTAGTAAAATTATTGCCATGTTTTTTATTTTAATTAATGATGAACCGATTTGTTCTCCCATTGGTTGCATTGCTAAGTCTGCACCTAAATTAAAAAGTGATATTCCAATAATTAATAAAATTGCTGAAATACAAAACATTATAACTTCATAAGTAGTTAAATTAATTAAAGGGGTAAAATTTAATATCACGACTATTAATGTTACAGGAAGTATTGAAACAAGCGATTCTTTTAGTTTTTCAAAGAGTTGATTTTTCATTATGGCCTCCTTATTTAATCTTATTTAAATTGTAACAAAAAAAGATGTTGCTTAGAACACCTTTTTTTGAAAATATACAAAATTAATTATTAATGTTTATTAATTAAATTTATACTTTGCAAAATAACTATAAGGTCTTTCTGGAGAGAAAGTAATTGCTTTTGGAGCATCAGTAGGAATGATAGTTTCAAAAGTAATTCCATAGTTTTCTTGATCAATTACACCAGCAAGATTTTCTTTTTTAGTTGGGTAATTATCACAATAACAGATCATAGCTGGATAATCAGTATATAAAGTCATTTTTCTTTTTGTTTTTGGATCAAATAAAATAGCTGAAGGGGCAGTTTTATTAATTCCATCAAATAAGAAAATATGATCCATACCATGTGAACGATGTTCAAGTAAAATTGGATTACGGATATTTTTACCAAGTTTTGTTGGTACTGTATAATCAAAATATGGAGGAACTTCATCCCATCCTTCAATGATTAAACCTTGATCTAAATGAGAAACTTTATGTGCTCTTACCCATAATTCTTGATCAAGAATAGTATCTTCTCCACCATTAAGATTGAAATAAATATGAGATGTTAGATTTAATAATGTTGGTTCATCAACTTTACCTTGGAATTTAATTAATAATTCTTTTTTTGTTTCTGAAATTGTATAAATGATTTTAGTTTGGACATTTCCTGGAAAGCCTGATTCACCTGCTTGTGATTTAATTGTAAAGATAACATCAGTTTTCTTTTCATTTGATTTAATTTCAAAATTATAACGTCTATAACCAAAAGTAGTTTTTCCACCATGTAAGCAGTTAACACTTTCATTAACATCGACTTTATATTCTTTTCCATTTACAATAGCAATAGCATTTTTAAGTCTAGCGGCTACTCTACCAACTGCTTTACCATAGAAGCCTCCACCGTTAACAAATGTATCAAAATCTTTTGGACAAGTAGTTACTCTTCCAATGTTACCTTTTTTATCTGGATAAGCAATATAATAAACTGCTGCTCCCATATCAGTAAAAGCAACTTCAAAGCCAACACTATTTTTTACTGTAATTAAATTTACTTCTTCTTTAGAAGTTTCTCTTTTTTCAATTTTAATGTTCATTTTTATTTCCCTTCATATTTATTTACTGTTTTTTCAAATTCAATTAAAGATACTTCATCCTTTTTATTAGTGGAATATTTTCTTAAAATATTTTTTAAAACTTTTTCATCTTGTAAAGCAACTTGATATGAATCATATTGATGAGCTTCATTTTCTAAAGCTAATATGTTTTTTTCAAGGACTCTAATATCTTCAAAATATCTTACTCGCATCATTGAATCAGTTTCTTTTAAGGCTTCAAGTGTAATTTTATCTTGTTTTGCTTTTAATCTTTGAATGTTTCCATATGCTAATTCTCTTAATTTTGTAATATTCCAAAGATTAGATTCAAATAAACGATAATTTTCCACTAGAAATGGAGATTTTGCAACTTTACGATCTTCAAGCATAGTGTTTACTCTATCAAGACCAAGCTTAACTCCATATTCGGTTCCTTTTTTTAAAAGTTCTTGTGTATCAAGAAGAGCTAATTTGATTTGCTCTGTTAAGTTAATTTCATCTTTTATTTGCTCTTCAGTTAAAGAAGAGATTAATGTCGATTTATAATCAATATCAAAATCTAAAAGATTAATTTCATCAATAATTGATGCTTGTTTATTTTGTTTTGCTTCTTTTTTTATTTCTTTAATTAAAGTTTCAATCTCACCATTAGCGTTTTTTAAATCTTTGATTGAAGTTTGTTCTTTCTTATTAAACATAAATAAACTCCTTTCGTAAGTATCTTATCATATTTATAAAAATAAAAATAGAAAGTTTTTTAATAAAAAGGTAAATAATAGTTGAATAAGTATTCATATATTCATATAATGAACATGTGAACAGGTATTCATATAAGGAGTGAGCGATGGATATATTAGATTCAAAAGAAGAAAATTGTGAACATGAGAAACATTTAGAAAAAGTTAAAAATTTCATTGAGAATCAAAATTCTATTGATGATATTTGTAATCTTTTAAAAATTTTAGGTGAACCATCAAGATTAAAAATTGTTCTTGCTTTATCAGAAGGTGATATGTGTGTTTATCATATCGTTAAAGCAGTTAATTCTAATCAAAGTGCAGTTTCTCATCAATTAAGAATACTAAGAGAAAATAAAGTTATAAAATCTTTTAGAAAAGGTCAAAATATTGTTTATTCACTTGATGATGAACATATAATGCAAATTATTAATATAGTTAAAACACATGTGGAGGAGTAATTTATGGAATATAAAATTAAAATAACAGGATTAGATTGCGCTAATTGTGCTTTAGAACTAGAAGAAGAAATTTCAAAAATTAAGAATGTAAAAAAAGTAAGTGTTAATTATATTCAACAAAGTGTAAAAGTAGATTGTGATGAAGACACCTTAATTAAAGTAAAAGATGTATGTAATCATTTTGAAGAAGTAAAAGTAGTTGAAGATACTAAAGAATATAAAATCAAAATAGCAGGATTAGATTGTGCTAATTGTGCTTCTGAATTAGAAGAAATAATTGCTAAGATTGATAATGTTGAAAAAGTAAATGTTGATTTTGTTAAACAAATTGTTTTTGTTAAATGCTCTAGTGATGCATACAAAAAGGTAATTGAAACATGTAATAACTTTGAAGAAGTAAAAGTAGTTGAAAACAACAAAAAAGAAAACAATGGCAAAAAAAGACAACTTATTGAAATAATTATTGCTACAGTTTTATTTATTGTTGGACTTATTTTAAATAAAACGTTAGATGTTGCTTATGTTTCATATATTTTCTTAATTATATCTTATTTGATTGTTGGTTATAAAGTATTAATTAATACAGCAAAAAACATTGCTAAAGGAAGAATTTTTGATGAAAACTTTTTAATGACTCTTGCCTCTATTGGTGCAATGTGCATCAATGAATTTGTAGAAGCAAGTGCCGTTATGCTTCTTTATCAAATTGGTGAATTTTTACAAGATGTTGCTGTTAATTCTTCAAGAAAAGAAATTATTTCTTTAGTTGATTTAAAAGTTGAAGAAGCTAATCTTATTGAAAATGATAAAGTTAGTAAAGTTAAATCTGAATCCTTAAAAATTGGTGATATTATTCAAATTAATAATGGTGATAAAGTTCCAGTGGATGCTCTTATTATTGATGGTTCATCAAGTTTTGATACTAAATCAATTACTGGTGAAGCTATGTATAAAGAATTTAAAGAAGGAGATGAAATTTATTCTTCTTATATTAATACAGGTAAAGTTGTTAAAGCAAAAGTTGTTAGAAGTTATGAAAATTCTGCAGTTAGTAAAATTTTATCTTTAG
>FR889438.1:19877-20076 GCA_000432895.1 Firmicutes bacterium CAG:449
AAAATTTATTACTAAGTTTGCAAAAATATACACTCCAATTGTTTGTATAATTGCTGTTATTATTGGATTAATTGTTCCTTTAATTATTGGTTTAGTAAGTGGTAATTGGGATGGATTATTTAAAGATTATCTATATAGAGCGTTAATTTTACTTGTTATTTCTTGTCCATGTGCATTGGTGATTTCAGTTCCATTAACT
>FR889438.1:20083-24197 GCA_000432895.1 Firmicutes bacterium CAG:449
TTCAGTTCCATTAACTTATTTTGGAGGAATTGGAGCAAGTGCAAAAAAAGGTATTTTAGTAAAAGGTGCAACATTCTTAGATATATTATCTAAAGCTAATGTTATTGCTTTTGATAAAACTGGTACATTAACTGAAGGTAATTTTAAAGTTGTTGAATTCACTAGCCAAGAAGCTTTAGATATTGCAGTAAGTCTTGAAAAGAGCTCTTCACATCCTTTAGCGAAAGCTTTTAATGAATATGATAGTAAAATTATATTTGATGAAGTAGAAGAAAAATCTGGGCATGGATTAATTGGTAAACTTAATAAAGATACATATTTAGTTGGAAATAAAAAATTGTTAAATTTATATAATGTAAAATTTGAAGAAGTAAATAGTGTTTCAACTATTATTTATGTAGCGAAAAATGATAAACTTATAGGATATATAACTCTGGATGATACTTTAAAAGAAGGAGCAAAAGAAAGTCTTGAAGAATTAAAAAAATTAGGTGTTAATAATCAAGTAATGCTAAGTGGAGACAATCAAGCAAAGGTTGATAAAGTTGCTAATGAATTATCTTTAAGTGCTGGTTATGGTAATTTGCTTCCTGAAGAAAAACTTTCTAAAGCTTTAGAATTAAAAAAACAAGGAACCCTATTATATGTTGGTGATGGAATCAATGATACCCCTGTTATGGTAAGTTCAGATTGTTCTTTCTCAATGGGAAAACTTGGATCAGATGCTGCTCTTGAAGCAAGTGATATTGTTTTAGTCAATGATGATTTAAAGAGTATTCCTAATTCTATTAAAATTGCTAAAAAAACAAAAATGATTGTCATGGAAAATATTATTTTCTCTATTGTATGTAAAGTTTTATTTATGGTTTTAGGTATATTAAATGTTATTCCATTATTTGTAGCGGTATTTGCTGATGTTGGAGTAATGCTAATTGCGGTATTTAATTCTTTAAGAATGAGAATTAATAAATAAATTTAAATAACAAAAAAGAAGTTCTATTAAGTGATTAGGACTTCTTTTTCTTTTAAAAAAATTATTTACTTAAATCAAGTATTTCATTTTTAATTGGTTTAATAGGTGTAAGTTCAATCGGATAAAGTACTAATTCTTCTTCATCGTATTCTTTATTATATTCAACTTTACAAGTAGCTTTTATTTTGACCCAACTATCATCTTTCAAGTTTTGATTTAAACTATTTGTAACAAGGAAGCCATATAATTGAATATCATTAGCACAGCAGGTTAATACTTTTCTTCCAGCGATAAATTCACCTTCTTTTAATTTGTTAGATTTAACAACCCAAGCATTAAAAGTAACAATTTTATTTTCATAATGATTTCTATTATCAAAAGTATCAATGTAGAAGATACCAAAATCATCATCTTTGATTTCGATTTCTTTTTCTTTTAGATTATAAGGTAAAGGTGTTTCAAATGCCTTACCTAAAGAAATACAATCTTCATCAATGATACAAAATAAACATTGATTATTAATCATTTTTAAAGCAGTATCAAAAGGTTGTAATGATGAATTATCTTTTAATTTATTAAAGGCAACAACATCTGATATCTTAATCATATCAACGAATTTTTGTCTCATATTAGCAAAATAAGTTGGGAAAGTTATTCCATCGATAATAGTAATAATTTGCGAAATATCAAAATATTTAGGAAAAGAAATTGTATTTTCATCAAACATACAATTCATCTCAATAACAACACGATTGTATTTACCTTCTTGAATTATCTTATCTAAATTATTGGCATTCAATTCACCTTCATTAATTTGCTGTAAAGTGACTTTATATTTTTCTAATTCTTTTAAATCATATTCTATTTCGCCTTCTTCACAAACTAAAAGTAAGGTCGTTCCTCTTTTATAAAATTCATCTCTTCTAATTGTAGCAAGGATAAATTCTGTTTTACCGGCTTCTAAAAAGCCATTAATCATAAATACAGGAATTCTTTTCATAAATTAATTCTCAAATAAATTAGCAATTTTTTCTTCGTTAATATGTGATCCAATAACTACAACTCTACCAATAGTGGTTGGTTCATCTAATCTAATTTGATAATCACCATATACATAATCAAAATAATACCATTTATCGTTATCACTAGCTTTAAGATAACCTTTTGCTCTAACAATAATTCCTAAGTTTTCGTCTTGTAAAGATTTTAAGAAATTATCAAGTTTTTCATAACTAATAGATTTAAGAGTTTCTTTACCCCATGAAGCAAATACTTCATCAGCATCGTGACCATGGTGGTGATGATGGTGACAGCATTCGTGTTCTTCATCTTCATCGTGATGGTGGTGACAGCATTCATGTTCTTCGTCTTCATCGTGATGGTGGTGGCAGCATTCATGTTCTTCATGTTCATCATCAATTAATGATTGAATCATAATTTGTTGTAGTGAAGCATCTTGCTCAAGTGTTTCAAGTAATTTAGAACTATCTAAATCAAAAATTGAAGTAGTAATGATGTTAGCGTGAGGATTATTTTCACGGATAATATGTAAAACTTCTTCTTGTTGATTTTCAGTTAATTTATCCATTTTTGTAATGATAATACTTTTTGCATTTTGAATTTGGTTTAAGAAAAATTCGCCAAAGTTTTTTAAATGCATTTTAGCTTTTTTACCATCAACCATTGTAGCTAAAATATTAAGATGTAAATCAAAGCCTTTAACTTTTTCTATAGCATTAACAATATCGGATAATTTTCCTACACCAGATGGTTCAATAATAATTCTATTAGGTGAATATGTATTAATTAATTCTTTAATTGATGCTTCAAAATCTCCTACTAAAGAACAGCATATACAACCAGCGTTGATTTCTTTGATTTTAACTCCTGAGTCTTTTAAAAAGTTTGTATCGATATTGATATCACCAAATTCGTTTTCAATAATTACAACTTTTTCACCTTTAAATTTGCTTTCAAATAATTTTTTTATTAATGTATTTTTTCCAGCACCAAAAAAGCCAGAAATAACGTCAACTTTTATCATAATAGTTAATCTCCTTTTAACAATGATTATTTTAGCACTTTTAAAAAAAATAAGTATAAAAAACATATATATTTTAATTTTAGTGATTAAATAAATATTTAATATATAAAATTTTATACGAAAAATAGTGATTTTGTTACTTATTTTTTATGATAATTTCTTAATTGAAATAAAAGAATTATTTAGTTTAAAAAGACTTTCAAAATTTAATTTTTGTCAGTATAATTATTATCAAAAGGAGACAATAATGAAAAATTTATCTTATTCAAAAAAAGTTGTTATTGTAAATGGAATTGTTTGTCTTTTTTTAGTTATTGCTTCATTGATTAGTTTGTTTTTTCAAGAAGGAATTTTATCACTTTGTGTATTAATTTGTTCTTTTATTTCTACTTTAAATAGCTTTTTACTTGTGAAAAGCGGTGAACAAGTTACTATAGAAAATACTAGTGCAAAATTTTTACTTTTTACGGGTTTAAGATTTTTATTGATGTTAATAGGTTTAGTTTTAAGTGCAATATTAATTTTTATAACAATGCCAGATGAAGTTAATAATACAAGATATATATTAGTTGCTATTGCAGCTTTACCATATTTTGTTACTTCAATCGTTTTAAGTTTTGTAAAGCAAGGTGAATTATGAGTCAAGATACTTTAAACAATATGTTACATTTTGGTTGGGATATGTTTTCTGGTGAAGTGATTATGTCTTTGATTGTAATGCTAATTATTTGCATTATTTCTTTTGTTATTTATTTTAAATTTAAAAAATTAGATCCTACTAAGCCTGATAAAGGATTTACGATGATTGTGGAAACTTTAGTAGAAAAATTAGAGTCATTTACTGTTGAATTAATGGGTGAAAGAAGACGTAGTTTTTCTGGATATGCTTTAGGACTTGCTATATATATAATTTTATGCTTTTTAGTTTCTTTGATTGGATTTCCAGGACCTTTATCATATTTAGGTAATACTTTTTCAATTGCTTTATGTACATTTGTTTTAATTCATGCAACAGCAGTGAAAAATAATAAATGGGGTTATTTTAAAAGATATATTGATCCAATCCCAATTTTATTACCGATTAATTTATTATCAAT
>FR889438.1:24230-31237 GCA_000432895.1 Firmicutes bacterium CAG:449
CTTTTATCTTTAGCATTACGTTTATTTGGTAATGCTTTAGCGGGCTTTACTTTAATGTCAATTGTTTATTATGCTTTAGGTAATATGTCTTCGATGTTATTTTCATTTATTCCTGGAGGGTGGTCAAGTATTATTCTTCCACCATTTATAACTCCAATTTTACATTTATATTTTGATGTCTTTTCAGGATTAATTCAAACATTAATCTTTGTAATGTTAACAATGATTTTCATTGCTCAAGAAGATCCTGAAGAGGAAGAAGTTCAAATTGATTTATCTAGATAGGAGGTGAAGAAAATGGACGGATTAAAATTTATTGGTGCAGGTATTGCTGTTTTAACAGGTTTAGGATCTGGTATTGGTGAAGGTTTTATTTGTGCTAAAGCGATGGAAGGTATGTCTAGAAATCCTGAAATGTATTCAAAATTACGTACAGGTATGATTTTAGGATGTGCTTTAACAGAAACAACAGGTATTTATGGTTTATTAATTGCAATTCTCTGCTTATTTGTAAACTAAGAAAGGAAGAAATATGCTTATTTTAATTTTAAGCGATGGACTTACTTTACCTAATGGCGAGGATTTTGTTAATAAAGTTTTTCCTAATATTTGGGCGTTTTTAGTACAATTATTTGCGTTTATTATTATGAGTTTAATTGTTATTAAATTTGCATATAAACCAGTAAGTAATTTTTTAAAAAAAAGAAAAGACTTTATTGATAGTAATTTAAATTCGGCTCAAGAAAAAAATAGTGAAGCTAATTTAAAAGTTGAAGAAGCTAATAAAAAGTTATCTTCTTCTAAAAAAGAGGCTTTACAAATAATTGAAGATGCTCAAAAAGAAGCATATAAACAAAAACAATTAATTTTAGAAGAAACTAAAAAAGAAGTTAATTTAAAAAAGATTCAAGCGGATGAAGATATTGCAAAAGCTAAAGAAAAAGCTCTTCATGAAAGTTATAATGAAGTTTGCGATTTAGCATTAACTGCTTCTGAATCAATTTTAAAAAGAGAAGTTAAATATGAAGATAATCAAAAATTACTTGATGATTTCATAAATGACTTGGAAAAGAAATGATATTATGGATTCTTTATTTAATCGTTACGCTTTAGGTTTATTTTCCATTGCTCTTGAAGAAAACAAAGTTCAAGAATATAAAAATTCACTTAAGATGATTAAAAGTGTTATTTTAAATGATGCTGATTTTATTCATCTACTTTCATCGTGCTTTCTTACTCAAGAAGAAAAAGATAAAGTTATTGATGAAGTCTTTAATAATGAAGATAAATATGTTCTTAATTTTATTAAAGTGATTGTCAAAAATAAAAGAGTTAATCTTCTTCGAAGTATTTTTGATGAATTTAATGAAATGTGTAATGATTATTTAGGAATTAAAGAAGGTATTATTTATTCTACATATTTATTAGAACTTGATAAAGTAGAAAAAATTGAAAAAACTTTTAAAAAGGTATTTGGAGTCGAAGTTGAATTAACAAATCATGTTGATGAAAAATTAATTGGCGGAATAAAAGTGATTATTGAAGATCAAGTATTTGATGGCACAATTATTAGCAAATTAAATTCATTAAAACAATCATTAATTGGAGGCAAGTAAATGACAATTAAAACAAATGAAATAGCCGCTTTAATTAAGCAACAAATAAAAAATTACGCTCATAAGATTGAATCTGATGATGTGGGAACTGTTATTACTGTAGGTGATGGAATTGCTACAGTTTATGGCTTAGATAAGGCTATGCTTTCAGAATTATTAATTTTTCCACATGACGTATATGGTATGGTCATGAATTTAAATGAAGATAGCGTTGGTGTTATTCTTTTTGGTAATGATTATTTAATTGAAGAAGGCGACATAGTTAAAAGAACAAATCGTGTTGTAGAAGTTCCAGTTGGTGATAATTTACTTGGAAGAGTTGTTAATTCTTTAGGACAAGCAATTGATGGTTTAGGTGAAATTAAATATACAAAAACTAGACCAGTAGAAAGAATTGCTCCAGGTGTAATGACTAGAAAATCAGTTGATACTCCTTTACAAACAGGTATTAAAGCAATTGATACTATGATTCCAATTGGTTTAGGACAAAGAGAATTAATTATTGGAGATCGTCAAACAGGAAAAACTGCTATTGCAATTGATACAATTATTAATCAAAAAGATAAAAATGTTCTTTGCGTTTATGTAGCTATTGGTCAAAAAAATTCAACAGTTGCTCAAATTGTTGAAAAATTAAAAGAACATGATGCATTAAAATATACTTGTATTGTTTCCGCTACAGCAAGTGAACTTGCACCTTTACAATATTTAGCTCCTTATGCTGGAGTCAGTATTGCGGAAGAATGGATGGAACAAGGAAAAGATGTTTTAATTGTTTATGATGATTTATCTAAACATGCAGTTGCTTATAGAACATTATCTTTACTTTTAAAAAGATCTCCAGGAAGAGAAGCATATCCAGGTGATGTTTTCTATTTACATTCTAGATTACTTGAAAGAGCTTGTAGATTAAATAAAGAAAATGGTGGAGGCTCAATTACCGCTTTACCAATTATTGAAACTCAAGCAGGCGATATTTCTGCTTATATTCCAACTAATGTTATTTCTATTACAGATGGACAAATATTTTTAATGAGTGAATTATTTAACTCTGGTCAAAGACCTGCGATTGATTCAGGTTTATCTGTTTCAAGAGTCGGATCAGCTGCTCAATATAAATGTATTAAACAAACATCAAAAGCTTTAAAAATTGAACTTGCTTCTTATAATGAATTACAAGCATTTGCTAAATTTGGCTCAGATGTTGATGAAGTAACTAAGAAAACATTAAAGCATGGTGATATTTTAATGGAAGTATTAAAACAAAACCAATATTCACCTATGACATTTGTTCAACAAACAATTGAAATTTTTACTGCTCAAAATAACTTCTTAGATGATTTAGAAGTTAATGAAGTAAGAAATTTTTTAGATAAAATTTGGTTATCTTTAAATAAAAATCATCAAGATATCTTACTTGAAATTGAAGATAAAAAAGCTTTAAGTGATGAACTTATTACAAAAATGAAAGTAGTTATCAAAGATATAAAGGAATCTTTAAAATAGTATATGGCACAAGAATTAGCAAAAACCAAAAAAAGAATTGCTTCTATTTCTTCAACGTTAAAAATTACTAAAGCAATGGAACTTGTTGCAACTAGTAAATTAAAGAAATGGAAAGATAAAATGGAAAATATTAATCTTTATTTAGATAGTTTAATAAAGATTATTTCTTCGTGTGCTGGTGAAGAAAATAATACTTTTAAAATAAATAAAAACGCTAATTCTTCTTTATATATTGTTGTTACTTCATCTTTAGGTTTATGTGGAGGATATAATTATAATATTTATAAATTTTTAAACTCTAAAATAAATAAAGATGATAAAGTTTTGATTTTAGGAACTAAAGGCTTAAGTAAATTAAAAAGTGATTTTGATATAGATGATGAATATGTTTCTATTCTTGATCATTTTGATTATTCAAATGCTAGTAAATTAAAGGATAAAATTATTAATGAATTTAATAAAGGTCTTTATAAAGAAATCCATTTAATTTCTACTCATTATAAAAATTCTTTGACTTTTATTCCTTGTGACAACCTTCTTCTTCCTTTAGAAAAATTAGAAACGAGTTCTTCTAATCAAGAAATTATTTTTGAACCAAATAAAGAAGAAGTTTTATCATTATTGATTCCAAAATATTTAAATACTTTGTTATATAGTAAATTAACAGAAGCGATTGTTTGTGAATATGCTTCAAGAAGAAATTCAATGGATAGTGCTTCAGATAATGCTGAAGAATTACAAAATAAATTAATGCTTGAATTTAATAAAGCAAGACAACAAGCTATTACTCAAGAAATTACGGAAGTGGTAGCTGGTGCAAATAATTAAAAGGAGGTTTCTATGAATAACTTTAAATATGGTGAAATTGTTCAAGTTATTGGTCCAATTGTCGATGTAAGATTTGAAAAAAATTATCTTCCAAAACTTTTAACAGCTTTAAAAATCGATTTAGGAAATAATAAATCTTTAACAATTGAAGTTTTGCAACATATTGGTGATGATTTAGTTAGAGCGGTCAGTATGGGGCAAACAGATGGACTAGTAAGAGGAATGAAAGTGTTAAACACTGAAGCACCAATTACTGTTCCAGTAGGTGAACAAACACTTGGTAGAATTTTTAATGTTTTAGGTGAACCTCTTGATAATGGTAAACCTTTATCAAATTTATTAACTTCTCCAATTCATAAAGATGCTCCTAAATATGAAGATCAAAATCCTTCTCAAGAAATCTTAGAAACTGGTATTAAAGTTATTGATTTACTTTGCCCTTATGTTAAAGGTGGTAAAGTTGGTTTATTTGGAGGAGCAGGAGTTGGAAAAACTGTTCTTATTCAAGAATTAATTAATAACGTTGCAACTGAAAGACAAGGAATTTCTGTTTTCGCTGGTGTTGGTGAACGTTCTAGAGAAGGTAATGATTTATATTATGAAATGAAACAAAGTGGTGTTTTAAGTAAAACCGCTCTTGTTTTCGGACAAATGAATGAACCACCAGGAGCTAGAATGAGAGTGGCTTTAACTGGTTTAACAATGGCAGAATATTTTAGAGATGTAAAACATCAAGATGTTTTGTTATTTATTGATAATATCTTTAGATTCACTCAAGCTGGTAGTGAAGTATCTGCTTTAATTGGTAGAATGCCATCAGCAGTAGGTTATCAACCAACTTTGGCTACTGAAATGGGACAACTTCAAGAAAGAATTACTTCTACCAAAAATGGTTCTATTACTTCAATTCAAGCCATTTATGTTCCAGCTGACGATTTAACTGATCCTGCTCCAGCTACAACATTCTCACACCTTGATGCTAAAACTGTTCTTGATAGAGGCACTGCATCATTAGGTATTTATCCAGCTGTTGATCCTCTTCAATCAACATCTAATATTCTTGATCCACATGTAGTTGGTGAAAGACATTATAAAGTTGCTAGAGAAGTGCAAGCTATATTACAAAGATATAAAGATTTACAAGATATTATTGCTATTTTAGGTATGGATGAATTATCTGAAGAAGATAAAGTAATCGTTAATAGAGCGCGTCGAATTAGAAACTTCTTATCTCAACCTTTACATGTTGCTTCAACTTTTAATGGCATAGAAGGTGTTTATGTTTCTAAAGAAGATACTGTAAGATCTTTTGAAGAAATTATTTCTGGTAAGTATGATAAATATCCAGAAGCTGCCTTCTTATATGTCGGTACAATTGAAGAAGTTCAAAAGAAAGCAGAAGAATTAAATGGCTAGTAAATTTAAATTACATATTGTAACCGCAGATGGAAAATCTCTTGATAAAGAAGTTGAAATTGTTAATGTAAAGACTTCTTCAGGAATGTTAGGTATAATGGCTCACCATTTACCTTTAATAGCAATTGTTGAAATTTCTCATTTAAGTTATGTATCGAATAATGTTAGAGAGGAAATATCTATTGGCGGTGGTGTTCTTCATGTAGAAAATAATGAAGTTAATATTTTAGCTGATAGTTTTGAAACAAAACAAGAATTAGATTATTCTAGAGCAGAAGAAGCAAAACTTAGAGCGGAAAATCGTTTAAAAAATAAAGAAAATATTGATTTTGTACGGGCAGAACTAAGTTTAAAAAGAGCACTTAATCGTTTATCTTTAAAATAAATTATAAAAAAGTTCAAATTTGAACTTTTTTTGTTATAATACGAGTGTGATAAGAAAATATGTTAAGTATTAATGAACTACCAGATTGGGTTTTAAATTTAGAACTTGATGATTTAAATTTTATTAAAAAAATTATTTTATGCTCTGGTTCTTTAAAAGAATTAGCTAAAGTTTATGATATATCATACCCAACAGTAAGAGCACGTTTTGATAAATTGATTGAAAAAATAAAATTATATGATTCTAAAAAAGATGATTATTATATTGATAAAATAAAATCATTAGCAATTGATGGGAAAATTGATTTAGAAACAGCAAAAATATTAATTAATGAATATAGAGGAATAGGAAAAAATGAAAATAAGTAATGACATGTTATATTTATTATTTATAATGATTGCACAATTGATTTTATTATTTACAAAATATAGAAAATATAGTATTGTTCTAATTTTAGTTTCATGTATTATTTTTTTAATTACTAAATTAGATGCTATTTATCATTTTGCACTAATGCAAATTATTATTTATTATGGTTATTTTTTATGTAGATTAATCTATCAAAAAATAAAGAAAAGAAGAATGAATAAAAATATTGATAAAATGAAAATTAAGGATTTGTAGTATGAAAAAATTTTTCTTTGTTATATTAACAGCAGTTATTTCAATCTTATTTTCTTTTATGACATATTATGAAATTAAAATTCAAAAACCATTTCCAAGTTCTTATGTTTTAAATGGTGGAAATGGTATTTATTTATTTGAATTAAATAAAATAAATATAGAATTACAAAAATATTGTGATAAAAAAATGCTTGTCAAAAATTTATCTATCACAGTAAAAGAAAATGGTCAAATTAAAGAAGCACATGCTGATTATTTTACTTCAACAAATAACGAAATTGATTCAGATGTGTATTGTTTAAATATTAATAATTATATTCCAGAAGTTCGCATTTTAAAAAACCATAGTACCAATGATTATAATCTAATAAGATATTATTATTTAAACCAGTATGATTTAATGGAAAAAGGATTTGAATTATGTAAACAAGATGTAAATATTAGAAATATTTTTTTAAGTGGTAATGAACCAATATTAGAAAAATATAATTCATATTTGTATGAGAATGGTAATATTATTAATATAACTAATTTGGAAAATGGAAATTATATAGGATTTGCTTATAGTGATTTAATAAATTTTGATATTATACAAATAATTTATTGTAGAGTTGATGATGTTATATGAAAAG
>FR889439.1:0-328 GCA_000432895.1 Firmicutes bacterium CAG:449
TATTCTTCAACAAAAGTATTTGGATGGTTATTCTATGCAATTTTATTAACCGCTGTAACAGCATTTGGTATACCTTATTTATTAGTAGCTATTAATGCCGTGGATGCATATTATCCAATTCTTATTACTGGATTAGTTGCAATATTTATTTTATCTTTTATTGGTCAATTTATTATTGCTCGAACTAAATCTAAGCCTTTAGCGATAACTATTTATTCTTTATATGCAATTGCTATGGGAACTTGGATATCACCTTTAGTTATTATTTATGATTTAGGTACTCTTATTTATTCATTATTTATTACCGCGGGTATATTTGGAATAATGG
>FR889439.1:354-5786 GCA_000432895.1 Firmicutes bacterium CAG:449
TGGAGCGGTTACAAAAAGAGATTTATCAGGATTTGGAACTTTCTTAATTATGCTTTTACTTGGATGTTTAGTAGTTTCAATCTTCAATATTTTCTTTGCTAATACAACGGTTGATTGGATTATTAGTTATGCCTTATTAGCTGTTTATATTGGATTTATTGCTGTTGATATTCAAAGAGTAAAAAGACTTGCTGATTCTAATCAATTAAATTTAAATTCTTCATTATTGTTAGCGTTAAATCTTTATATTGACTTTGTCTATGTCTTTATTAGAGTAGTTGCTTTAGTTGGAAATAGTAGAAGAAATTAAAAAGGAGCGAAAGCTTCTTTTTTTTTAATCTTTCTTTTTTCCAAAATACGCTATTGAGCGATCTTCTTTTCTATATTGACTTGGAGTCATATCGATTGTTTTTTTAAATAATCTTATTAAAGTTTGAGAATCTTCAAGACCAATTTCTTGAGCAATTTCAGTAAGATTTTTTTTGCTATTTTTTAATAGATTAACTGCTTTTCTAAATCTTAAATCAGAAATATATTTACCAAGAGAAGAACCAGTATATTTTTTAAAAGCAAAATCTAAATAATTAGGAGTAATATTTACAAGATTTGCATATTCTTTTAAATTCATTTTCTTTTGATAATTATTAGAAATATATTTAATTAAATAATTTATATATTCAGGTATTGATGATAAATTAATAAATTCTTTATCAATTTTATCTTTTATTATTGTAAGTATTTCATAGATAATTCTAGAAACTTCTTTTTCATTATAAGAACCTTGTTTAACTAAATCATGAATTTTTAAAATATTATTATATGTTGATAATTCATCTTTATTTAATGGAATAAGAGGACCGACTGTAGAATAAATATATTTAAAAAAGCTATTTAAATGAGTGTTATTAAAATGAATGAAGAATAATTCACATCCTTCATTTCCTGTCCATACTTCATGCTCAGGAAGGCAATCTAAAAAAATTAAGCATTCTTTGTCATGATGATAGAATTTATCTTTATAAATTAGATTAATTGTACCATTTCTAATATAAGTTAACATAAAGTTATCCATATTAACTCTATTTAAATGATATTGTGAGCCAACTTTTTCGTATCCAACAAAATCTAAATTGTATAATAAACCACTTGTATCTATTGGTGCAAATACTTCAATAACATAACTTTCTTTGCTTGCATCTCTAGTTAATTCTGCTTTCATAAAACTCTCCAATCGTAATATTTGATAGTTTTAGAGTAATTTATACTATTGTTATTACCTATTTTTAAGTATAAAATTATAACTGAAAGGAAGCAATACTTATCAAAAGTATTTTTTAATAGGTATTAATGTAAGCGATTACAAAAAGGATATAAAATGAAAAAAAGAAAATTATGTTTATTAGCGTTATCACTTTTTATGATTGGATGTGATCAAGTTTCATCATCAAGTCAAACTATTACTACATCTCAAGATGATACTAATAAATTAGAATGTGAAAAAGGACAATTTATTTTTGATGAAGAAGAAAAATATGTTGCATCAAGTTTTAATTCACTTTATCTTTTAAAAGATGAATTTACAAAAGGACAATTTAAAACATCAATCGATATTAAAGATAAGTTTTCTGAAAATGGATTAGTCTTGAACTATTCAGAAAATTCTTATTATTTTGTTGGATTTGATTTAAGTGGAAATATTTTAGTTTATCGTAAAAATAATAATGATTTGAAAATTTTATTTAATAAAACTTTAGATTTTGATGTTTTTGATAATACTGTAGATGTTTCAATTTTAAAAAATGAAGATAATTATGAAGTTTATATTAATGATAAAAATGTTTTTAATTTTAAAAATGAATTAGATGTTTCTAATAAATTAGGTTTATATGCTGGTGGAAAAGGGACAACTTACAGTAATTTAGCGTTCAATCAAGATTATAGCTATGATTATGATAGTGAAGTGTATGATTTTCCAAAAGGAACATTTGAGTTTGAAGAAAATAAAATTGTTTCTTCTAGTACAAATGCTATTGTGGTAAGTAATGCTAAAACTTTTTCTGAAGGTTCTTTAGAAGTTACAATGGCTTTAAAACAATCAAAAACTGATAATGGTATTGTTTTTGCTTTATCAGATAATGGTAAAATTGAATATTGGGAAGAAGGAGTTAGTTATTATTTCTTCTTTGTTAATAAAGATGGAACAGCTTTGTTAGGAAAAGTTGATAATGGCAAATGGTCAGCTTTAGCTTATAAATCAATTAAGAATTATAATAATTCAGGTACATATAAATTAAAAGTAACAAAACATAATAGTGATATTTATTGTTTTATTAATGATTCATTATATTTTTCTTATAAAGATAGTAATCCATTAACTGGTAATAAATATGGTTTAAGAGCTGGTGGAAATAATGTTACTTATACATCTATTAATTTAGTTAGTGCAAATAATCAAGAACAAGAAGATAATTTAAATGTTGGAAATGGCTCTTTTGAACAATTTGATAATATCATTACTTCTACATCTAAATATTCTTTAGCTGTATTAAAAGATAAAAAAGTTAAAGATGGTACTATTACCGCTTCATTGATTCCAGGTACAAGTAATGATAATGGAATTATTTTTAGAGCTACTAGACCAACTAATTCCTCATTTTATGAAAAAGAAGAAGGCTTATCTTATTATTGGTTCTATTATACAACTACTGGATGTGTTTCATTTTCTAAATTTGAAAATGGAGTTGAAACTAAACTTCAAAATAAATTCTTACCATGGGGAAGCTTACAAAATGTTTGCTATGATGTAAAAATTGTTTTAGATGGTAGTGATATTTATTGTTATTTTGGTGGAAGATTATCTTTCTATTATCATGATGATAATCCTTTACAAGGTGAAGAATTTGGTGTAAAAGCGATTGGAAAGAATTGTACTATTTTAAACTTTAATGTTGATAGTAATCATCAAAAAGAGACAAATGAATATTTAATATTTGGTCATTCTTATACTGAATATTGGTATACATATAAAGAAGATTTTCCTAATTATAAAGATATTAATGATATTGGTATTGGCGCATCTAATACAGGTCATTGGGCAAATCAATATTCTAAAGAAGTAATTGCTTATGAACCTCATTATGGAATTTATTGGAATGGTATTAATGATGTTACTGGTGGAGTTGATGTTAATACGACCGCTGGTAATGTAAGAAAATTATTATTAGAAATTAAACAAAGTCTTCCTGAATTTGAAGTGGCTTTAGTGGGAGTTAATAGATGTCCAGTAGCTTCTAATAAGCGTGATACTATTGCTCAATTAAATAATTTATATAAGCAAATTGCTAATGAAAACGATTTTGTTCATTATGTAGAAACTGAATATATGTATTGTGATAGTAATGGTAATGAATTAAGTAAATATTTTACTGATGGATTACATCCAAACCATGATGGATATAAATTAGCATCACAAGCAATTATAACTGCTTTAGGAGATTAATATGAAAAGAAAACAATTATTACTTTTATCAAGTTTATTAATATTTACTGGATGTGATAGTGTACCTTCTTCAACATCAAGTAATAATCCTACTTCTGTTGTTGATGAAACTATTCAACTTAAAAATGAAATTACTACTTATTTAAATTCTATTAATGTAGAAAATTATAAAGATGATGAAAAATTAACTTTACAATCAATGATTTCTTCTTTACAAGATTTAGTTTCTTCTAGCAATGATAAAGCACAATTAGAAGCAGCCTTTTCCGCTTTTAAAACTAAATATTTAAGTTTAAAAACTAAAGCAGAATATGATCAAGAAGAAAAAGAAAATATCCAAGTTCAATTTGATAATAGAAAAAAAGAGTTATTAGATGAATTAACTATAGATAGTGAAACTCAATATAGAATAGAAGAATTGTTAAAAATTAAAGAAAATCAAAGTGCATTGCTTCAAAAAGTTAATGAAGCTACTACTATTGAACAATTAAATGAAATAAGTTTAACTTCTTTTAAAGAACTTTTATCTTCAAGTAAAACTAATGCTCAATATACAATGGAAGAAATATTACCATATGGTCTTGATAGTGACTGGGGATTTATTAATGCACACCGTGATCAAATGACTCTTGAAAGTGATGGAACCATTAAAACAAAAGATGATGGTTATGCTTTAGATAGAACTTTATATAAAGGAAAAATGGAAATTGTATTTTCTGTTAATACAAATAATTATTGTAATTTAGGTGGAATTTTACTTACTACAAAATCTTCTTTAGGTGATGGTTTAGATGGGTATGTTATTAATATTGCTAGACAATCAACTTTTGAATATTATCAAGTGTATTATTTAAGAAATTTCTACGCTTCAAAAGGAACACAATTCTATCAATATATTGGTGGATGGGTTTATAATAATGATTATCCAAATGAAACAGTTTCCAATAATAAAATGAGAGTTATTGTTGAAAGAGATTCTTTAAGATTATATAAAGAAGAAGACTATCAAAAATATGGTGAAAGTGCAAAAGTTTGCCCAGTTGATTTAACTAATGGTGGTCAATTTGATGTATATGATTCTTATCATTTTGGTATTGTAACTTGGGGAAATGGCGGAGTTCCATTTAATTTAGAACTTGATATGCTAGCAGGAAGTGAAAGTGTTGATGGAGCAAAAAAAGCTCAAGAAATATTAGAAGAATATGTTTCTACAATTGATGCAGAAAAATATGGTGTTGATAATAAAGCTACTATTGATAATAAAATTTCTGAAGTTAGAAATTTAACAAATTATAATGATATATTTGCTGGATATAATTCTTTAAAAAATTTAGTTAATCAAATTGATGCAGATTGGAGACAAAACTCTATTGATGCTAAAAAAATAGAATTACTTGAACGACTTAATTCCTATTCTTTAAATCAATTCCGTGTAGAAGAACTTGCGCCTATTCAAACTGAAAAGAATAATTTACAAAATAAAATTAATTCTGTTTCTTCTTTAAATGAAATTAATAATATTAGTTTTGATAAATTAG
Organism: Firmicutes bacterium CAG:449; assembly: GCA_000432895.1. GTDB lineage: Bacteria > Bacillota_I > Bacilli_A > RFN20 > CAG-449 > CAG-449. The sequence continues at coordinate 5,392 of FR889439.1, forward strand.
AAAGCTTAATTTCAACATCTAAAACTAATGCTCAATACACAATGGAAGAAATCTTGCCATATGGTCTTGATAGTGACTGGGGATTTATTAATGCACACCGTGATCAAATGACTCTTGAAAGTGATGGAACCATTAAAACAAAAGATGATGGATATGCTTTAGACTCAACTGTTTATAATGGAGATATGGAAATAGTATTTTCTATTAATACTGATAATTATTGTAATGTTGGTGGTTTCTTATTAGCAAATAAAACTTCTCAATTAGGTCATAATGGATTAGATGGATATTTAATAAATATAAAAAGATCTGCTACTGAAGAATACTATCAAATTCATTATTTAAATAATGGATTCAATGGTGATGGTTCTAATGGAATTGTAGAATACATTGGT
>FR889439.1:5826-6906 GCA_000432895.1 Firmicutes bacterium CAG:449
ATATCCAAATGAAACAGTAACTAATAATAAGATGAGAGTTATTATTAAAGATGGAATGTTATCTTTATATAAAGATGCTGATTATCTAGTTTCAGGCACGAATAGCAAGCATGTTGAAGTTGATTTAACCGCGAATAATAAATATGCTTTATATAATTCTTATCATTTTGGTATTTTAACTTGGCTTAATGGAGGAACTTCATTTAACTTTGAACTAGATCAACTTGCAGGAAATACTATTGTAAATGGCATAGAAAAAGCAAAAACTTTTGCTGAAAAGGAAATTTCAAAAGTTGATTTAAGTAATTATGCTTCATCTGATGCAAGTAATATCGAAGCAAAAATTGCTGAACTTAGAAATAGTGAAACATACATTGATATTTTAAATAAAATTAAAGAATTAAAAACTTTAGTTGCTTCTACTCCTTCAAAATATGTTAGACCAGCAATTGATTTAATGGATCATATTTTTAGTGATGATCATTCTATTAAGTCTAGTTGGGATGCAGTACAAAATAATATGAATCAATGGACTCACGAGCAAGGAACTAATAGTGTTGTTAATCCAGGTAATGCTGGATGGCAACTGGCTGATGATAACTTTACTAATTTTAGATTAAAAGTGAATATGGCTGGGGCAACACCTATTAATCCATTCCAATTTAATGGATATCTTACAAGATCATTCTTAATTGGTGCTGAATCAGCTGGCAATAAAGTTAAAGGCTATGCAATAACTGTACAAAAATCATCAACAGAATGTTGGATTCAATTGCATTATCTTGATGGAAATAGTGATTGTAATGCAACAGCTATTGATGCATGGGCTGGTGATTATGATGGTAAGGATTTTACAATCGAAGTTATTAATGGTGTTTTAAAACTTTATAATGAAGATGGAACACAATTTGGAATTTCTTTCTTCCAAAAAAGTGAAATAGCATTAACTAACTATACTGGTGGTCATATTGGTGTCTTTTCCTGGACTTATGATACTAATATTGCACCTGTAGTACAAACTACAATGACATTTAAAGAGTTAAGAACTATTGATTAATTATTAAAAATAGGGTGTTTATA
>FR889439.1:6957-13409 GCA_000432895.1 Firmicutes bacterium CAG:449
GAATAATATTATGAATATATTTGTTTTTGTATATTAAAAGTAATATCCTTTTATTGAGGAATTTTTATGAAAAAGAATCTTTTTATTTTATTATCAATATTAGTTTTATCTTCATGTGGAGAAGTTATTTCTAGTAATGGAAATATTTCATCTAGTGATAATAGTTTTTCAAGTTCAACTACTTCTTCAAATACTACTTCTAGTGATTCTACAAATAGTATTACAAGTTTTAGTTCGTCAAGCAGCTCGTCAAGCAATTCTAACTCCTCAAGTAGTTCTAGTTCATCAAGTAGTTCATCGTCTTCTGGTGAAATTGGTTCAGGTGAATTGTACAAAGCAACTATCCAAAATAGAATTCCAGAAGGATATTATGATTCTTGTAAAGGATTAAAAGGTGAAGAGTTAAAAAATGAATTGCATAATATTATAAAAAATCATAAAGCTTATGGATATAAAACTACTCAAGCATTTTTTAAAGAAGTAGATAGAGATCCTTTTGATTCATCTAAAATATATTTTATTTATACTGGGTTAACTAGTATTAATACTTCTTATAATAAAGAGCATGTTTGGGCTAAATCACATGGTGATTTTGGAACTTCCATGCCGATGGGGTCAGATATGCATAATCTACATCCATGTGATAATAGTTTAAATTCAACTAGAGGTAACTTAGATTTTGCTGAAGGTGGAGAAGTATTATCTAAATATAATGGAAATAATAAAAGAAATAGTAATGTTTCTTTTGAACCAAGTGATTTTTCTAAAGGAGATACGGCTAGAACAATTTTTTATATGGCTGTTCGTTATGAAGGAGATGTTTCAGGTGAAAAAGATATTGAGGTAAGTTCTCCTTCTAGCAGTAGATATAATGATTTTTCTTCCTCCGCTAGTGGTGTACATGGTAAATTTGATGATTTATATAAGTGGGCTATAAGTGGAATTGATCCAGTTGATGATCATGAAGTATATCGTAATAATATTATTTATGAAAAATATCAACATAATAGGAATCCATTTATTGATCATCCTGAATTTGTGGAAATGATTTATGATAAAGAATATTCAGGAGCAGGAGCTTTGCTTGATAAAAATCCTTACAAAACAAAAACTGTTAAAGAAGAAGTGGATGAATTTAAAAAATTAGTAGATGATATTAAAGAAGTTGACTCTTCTTCATTAGAAAAAATTACTAAAGCGGAGAATTATTATCAAAATATGTCTTCAGAAGCTAAAGAATTAGTTAAAGCTGAATATAATATTTTAATGAATAAAAAAGAAGAATATTTAAATAAATATGAACAATATAAAATTGAAGAGGTTATTAATTTAATTAATGAAATTGGTGAAGTAAGTTTAGCTTCTAAAGAAAAAATTGAAGAAGCTGAAAAAGCATATAATAATTTATCTTCTTCGCAAAAAGAAAAAGTAACTAATTATAATGTTTTAGTTTTAGCTAGAAGTAAATATGATGAATTATATAAAAAATGGCTTGAAGATAATCCTTCTTTAGATATTAATTGTGATTTTACTACTTCAAAAGGAGCAAGTGGCTCCTATAAAAAGGCAACTGTATCATGTGGAAATTATACTTTTGATTTTTCTGCTTGTTATAAAAGTAGTGATGATTTTCGCTTTGGAAGTAAACAAAATACACTTGAAGAAAAATTTTCTTCAATAGTTAATGGATATGCATCGATGGAAATGAATTTTAAAGTAAGAGCTAGTAGTATTTCATTAACATCTACAGGATGCTATGGTGATGTTACTGCTCTTGATTTACTTGTTTCTTATGATGATGGCTCTACTTGGAAATTAGTAGAGAAAAAAGAAGATAATTATAACATGAATGTGGTTTCAACTTTTTCTGTATCTAATCAAGAAGCAAAATATGCTTTTGTTTTAGAAGGATCAGAAGCGAGATTAAAGATAAGTAAATTAACAATTAATTAATCTAATGAATCAATTTCATCTAGATATCCTTGATAAGAGATATCACTAGGTAAACGTAAATCACCTCTAGGTGATAAAGATACGGAAGTGACTTTTACTCCATCAGGCATACAAGATCTTTTAAATTGACTTGTAAAAAAACGCTTGATGAAGGACTTAAGCCACTTTTTTATTTCTTCATTTGTAAATTCGTTTTTGAAGGTGATTTTTGCCATGAAATATATTTTTGAGAATGAATAGTATTCATTCATAAGATGGTATAAGAAAAAATCATGNATAAGAAAAAATCATGAAGGATATATGGTCCAATGATATCTTCTGTTTTTTGCTGAATTGTGTCATCTTTACTTGGGATTAATTCTGGAGAAATTGGAGTATCAAGAATATCTAATAAAATATCTTTTATTTCTTTAAAAGTATTGTAAGCAAAATAATTGAACATTCCTTTAATTAATGTTTTTGGAATTGATGAATTAACAGCATACATTGACATATGATCACCGTTATAAGTTGACCAACCTAAGGCAATTTCTGATAAATCACCAGTTCCTATAACAATCCCATTTACTTTATTAGCATAATCCATTAGGACTTTTGTTCTTTCTCGTGCTTGCGCGTTTTCATAAGTAATATCGTAATTATGGTCAACATGATCAATATCTTTTAGATGTTGACTTACTGCATTAGATATATCAATTTCAATTAATGTATTACCTAATTTTTCTGCGATTGTTAAAGCGTTAGTGTATGTTCTTTTACTTGTCCCAAAGCATGGTAAAGTAATTGCGATAATATTTTTTTTGTCATAATTTAAGATTTCATATGCTTTAATACATACAAGCAAAGCAAGCGTAGAATCAAGGCCTCCTGATAAACCTAAAACCACTTTTTTTCCATTAATTGCTTTTAATCTTCTTACTAAACCTAAAGCTTGCATTGTAAGAATTTTATCGTAATTAACTTCTTGCATTGAAAAATCGTTATAAACAAAAGGATATCTTGATAATCTTCTATTATAAATTTGTTCAGGTATATTTCTTCTAGAAGCGTAATGGCAAACAATAAAATTGTCTTTTTGATTTGATACAACTGGAGTTAAATATCGACGATGATTTTTTACTCGAGAAATATCAATGGTGACATCTAAATCATTTGGGAAAAATAATTCGCTTTTTTTAATGATATCGCCACATTCACCCACTAAACATTCACCAGAAAATAATAAATCTGTGGTTGATTCTTCATAACTTGAAGAAGAGAAAATATACACACAATTTAATTTTCTAGAAGCTTCTTTTACTAATATTTCTCTTGTATTATTTTTAGCTATTGTTTCGTTTGAAGCGGATAAATTGACAATGACTGTGGCTCCTGCTTCTACAGCATCTAAAGAAGGAGAATGGCTAACCCAAGCATCTTCACAAATATCACAACCAATTACTTCATTTAAATAATAATCGTTTTGTAAAATAATTTTATTACCGAATGGAATTTTTTCATTGTCGAAAATATAATAGGTATTTTCTTCTTTATATGGAGTAAAATATCTTGTTTCGTAAAATTCTTTATAAGTAGGTAAATGTCTTTTAGGTATAAAGGCTAAAATTCTACCATTTTGCATTGCTACAGCACAATTATACAAGGCGTCATTGAAAAAGATTGGAGCACCAATAAAAACTAAGATTTCTTTATCAATTAAAAAATCTTTTATTTTTTTTAAAGCAACTTTTATTTGATCGTGTAAAGATGAATGCGATAGTAAATCTCCACATGTATATCCACATATTGATAATTCTGGTAAAACTAAAATAGAAATCTTTTTTTCAATAGCTCTTTTAATTGCTTCAATAATTAATTCTGTATTTGCTTTCACATTACCAATTTTAATTGGTAAAGAGTATGTGCCTATGTTAACAAAACCATGGCAATGATCTTGATTTAATTCTTGAGCGTATAAATGCTTGATTTCATTTTTTTTATTTGATGGGTTTAAAGAAAAATCATCGTATTTTTCACTAGACATAATAACCATTTCGCTATAGCCATTTTTAGTAATATGAACGACTTCATTTTCTTTAACTAAATTTAGTATTTCGTTTGTTTTTCTTAAATCTGTAATTGGAATAATATTTTTTTTCATATCTACAATTTTATGACATAATTATGTACAAATCAATAATTTATATTTATGTTTTAATTTTTTTAAATAAGGATTATAATTTTGATATGGAACTTGAAGTAAAGCAATTTGATAAAGTATTTTATTTAGATGATTATATATATCTTAATGAATTATTATTTAAAACTATTATTGAATCACATCAAAAAAATGGGTATAAAAGAATATTTAGTACTGATTATAATGAAGAAATTATTTTTTCTAAAATAGATATATATTGTAACTTATCTTTAAAATCATATTGCTTTTTTAATGACGAAATTAAAGCAAGAAGTGAAGCGTTAAACTTACTAAAAGAATATAGTCAAATTATAAAAAAATTATTTTCTCTTAATGTTGAAAGTGGATATTTAAATTCTAATGATGATTTTGCAGCGTTTATTTATGTAGATAATAAAATGATTAATATTTTATCAATTAATATTGAAAAGAAGAATAATACTTTTATAGTAAAAGCGAATTATAAAAATAGCATTATAGAAATAGTTAATTATTATTTACTTAATTATCATCTTATTACTCCAAATATTAGAAATAATATTTTAGGTGGAGTTATTTTAGAAGAAAATGATCACTTAACTAAACTATTAATAGATGAATTAATGAAAAAATATAATATATATTTTGCTAAACAAGAAAAAGCTAAAGAAAAATATCAATTTTTAGAAAATGAAGGATATCAATATATTTTAGAGTTTCGTAAAAATGGAAAATTAAAAATAAAATGTGTTGGATTAGAAATTTATCAAGAAATAAATAAAGAAGAAATAGATGCATTTATTAATGATACTTCTAGTAAAATAAATGATAAATTATTTTCTTTATCATTCAAAAATACATTTGAATATATTAAAAACAATAAAAAAACAATATGTGAAAAATGCTTATTAGAAAAAAACTATTTATTTATTCCATTTAATCAAAGAATTAAGCAAAATTGTGCTTTTTGCGGTAAAGAAGGAAAAATAAATGCAATTTTTTAAAAAAAATTAAAAACAAGTATTGAAGATAAAGTTCCAATATTTATTAGTTTTTTTTCTTGCTTAGGTATAAATTTAATGATACTCTTTAGATATAGAAATTAACTTTTATGGAGGGGAAAATTATGCGATCAGAAAAAGCAAGTTTAGTATGTGGAATTGTTGGATTATGCTTTGTAGTTGTTTCGTTATTCATTTTTGGATTTTTATCAATTCCTGGAACTATTTTAGGTATCTTGGCTATTGTTTTTGAAAATGTATCAAAAAAAGAAGGAGGATATGGTAGCGTTGGAGGATTAGTAACAGGAATTTTGGCGACTGTTATTGGTGTGATAGCTTCTATTTTATGGATAATTTTACTGATTAATTTAGCAAATATAGGCATGTAAAATTAAAATATCTTTTAATTAATATAAAAATTTATTATAATATAAATGTATGAGGAGTAGCGTGCTCGAGTAAATTCGACAACACGATGCATATCCGGATTAACTAATCAATAAAAGATTTCGCAAGATCATGGTGAAAGCCGTGGTCTTTTTTAATTATAAGGAGGGTAAAAATGATTAAAACAAATTTTATTGATTTTATTTTTTATTGTTATCGGAGTTAGTATATTTGCTTTAGTAGCAGTTAATTCTAATACAAAATCTAAAAAAAGTATTGAAGATTTAACATCTTCAGCTAAACAAAAAAAGAAAATTAATACAATAGCTGGTGTAGCATTAGTAGCTTCATCATTATTAGCGCTTTTAATACCTAGTTCTTTCCATCAAATGGAAGCTGGTGAAGTAGCGGTTGCTAAAACTTTAGGTAAAGTTAATGGTATAAGAATGCCTGGAACATATTTTGATTTTTATTTATTTAATGATTATATTTATTTTGATACAACAATTAGAAATTAGAACTTCAAGCTATTCTTGATAGACTTTTACATTTCTCTTATTTATTTAATATCACTGGTCCCTCATATAGAATTAAAGATAAGATTAAACCTGTACAAACTGAGGAATTTTAAATTGAACAAAGTTGGCGATTTATATTGACATTTATATTAGAAAAAAAACTATTTATTTATTCCATTTAATCAAAGAATTAAGCAAAATTGTGCTTTTTGCGGTAAAGAAGGAAAAATAAATGCAATTTTTTAAAAAAAATTAAAAACAAGTATTGAAGATAAATTTTGATTGTGTTATATTAAATGAGCGCACCATGGAGCAATACTCAAGAGGCCGAAGAGGTGTCCCTGCTAAGGACATAGACTGGGGCGACCTGGTGCGAGAGTTCAAATCTCTCTTGCTCCGCCAAAAAAAGTGTGGATCAGTGGTGTAGCGGTTAAC
>FR889440.1:0-4285 GCA_000432895.1 Firmicutes bacterium CAG:449
CACTTGTAGAATCAAATAAAGAAGATAACTATCAATCAATTACAGTTTCTGGCACTCCAATTGATACAATGTATGGTATAGGTTTTATTAATGGAAAAAGATTAAGTTATTTATATCATGATGTTTCTTATGAAATTTATTCTTCTGATCTTTCTGTTTCTGAAATGGTTGACATTGTAACTAATATGGAAAGAGTAGGAGTTAAATAATCACTTATTTTTATTAAGTTGATAAATTAATATAATAGAAATTTGAATTGGTATTCCAATTATAAATAAATACCAATAGATGCCTTCGTCAATAAAAGAAAAGAAAGCAGCAAGCAAAATGGTCCAAACAAATAATGATCCTGTGATTGTTTCAGCTTTATAATCTTTAAAAATACGATGGATTAAAATAGTTGTTGATAAAAATGTTGCAGGTACCGCCCAAAGGAAAACTCTCCAATAAGGATTATTATAAGATTTATTATTAAAAATTGAGGCAACATATACAACAATGGCTATACACCAAATAAATGATGCAAATAAAGCAATAATGGTGATTTTCTTCTTGTTATCATCTTCGTTGCTTTTTTTTATTTGAAAATCATCAGGATGTTCAGTAAAAATAAAATCAGTTGATACTTGAAAATAATCAGCAATTTTTTTGATAGTTTCTGCTGAAGGTACAACAAGTCCTTTCTCCCATTTAGAAACCATTTTATCTGAATAATTAAATAAATTTCCAAATTCTAATTGAGTCAATTTACTATTTTTTCTTAAAAAAGAGATATTTGCTCCGATAATTTCATTAAGTTCTTTCATATAATATTATTTTAGATAAAAGAGAATTAAAAAAAAGTGTTTTTAGAAAAAAATGTCATATTTTACTTATTTTTGGTGTTTTTTCTCTTTTTATGAGAGTGAAAAAATATAATTCTTTTTTTAAGATATGTATTTTTTTTGCAGTAGGTTGATACTGTATTGAGTTTAAATTTATAATTTATACGTATGAAAGAGATTTTAAAAAAAGAATTTATTGTTATTCCACTTATAGTTGTTCTTTCTGTCGGTATTGGTATGTCGACTGGTTTTTTGCTGAAAAAGAAGCTTTCTCCAGAAATTATTGATTATACAAATATTAAAATTGAAAACTATTATGAAGATACTGAAAGAGTTATGAAAAAGTATTCTTCATATACTGGTAATGATGTTTTTAAAGACTTTACTGTTTCTGAATTAATTAATATTGCCCAATATAAATATATTTCTTCACCTATTTCTTATAGTTATGGAGTAGGAATAGGAGATGCTAAAATTGTTAAGCAATCTATTTATTCTTATCAAATAAGAAATGAGAATGAATTTTTTGAAGAATCTTTATCTTCATCTACTTTTGTTAAAGTTGCTAAAAGAATGTATCAAACTGGTGATGAAGTTAGAGAATATAATGGTCAACTTGTTTCAGAAAACCAAGGAAATTTTGATGATAATTTTTCTTCTTTTACTAAAGAAGATTATTCTGAAAGAATGGGAAAATCATTAGACAAAGTATTTATTTATATTATTTCTAATCAAACTATTTTATCTTCATCAATAGAAAATGATGGAAATTATAATATTACTGTTGAATTAGATAAAGACATTAGTGTTTATCATTATGTTCATCAAATGAAAACTATTTCTTCTTTAAAAGATTATCCTATTTTTCAGTATGTTAAATTAACTTATACATTAGATAAAGATTTAAATATAATTAGTTTAAGAACAAATGAAAAATATACGGCAACTACTCAAAGCTCAATTAGTTCTGATGTTGAATGTAGTATTTTATATCATTATTTTGCAAATCAAAAAATTGATATACCTGAATTAAATCAAAAATTAACATATGGAGGTGAGAACAATGACTAAATCAATTAAATATATTTTATTGGCTTTAAGCATCACTAGTGCTAGTGGTGTTTTAACTTATGTAAGTACACCTTCTAATAGTATTTCATTAACTGAAAAAGCATCATCTTCTTTAGAAATGGAATCACCATTAAGTAAATTATCAAAACGTTTTTTAGAAGTTAAAGGAATAGATGCTTCTTTATCTTTAAATATTAATTATCAAGATAAAGAATTTAAAGTTGAAGCAGATAATTTTACTCTTTATTTAGAAAATATTGAAAATATTTCTTTATCCTTTTCTGGCTCATTATATTATGAAGAAAGTAAATTTGATATTGATTTAGAATATCTTGATAATACTTTATATTTAAGTGTTTTTGATGTAAAACTTAAATCGACAATATCCAGTATAAAAGAAATGCTGAATAATTTTGGAATTAGTTTTGATGAAAGTAAACTTTCTTTAAAAGATTTAATGAAAGTAATTAATGATATTAAAACTGAGTCTTTCGAAGATGGTAATAAATTTATTTTAAAAAATGATGTGTTTGATTTATATTTTTTAACGGATAGTCAATATAATATTACTAATGTTAATTTAAATAAAATTGATTTAGGGGGAATCTATATTGATGGTGAATTAAATTGCCATCAAAATGTTGACTTTAAAAATTTAATTTGCAATCCTGAAACTGAAGAAAATAAATATATTGAATTAATTTCTTATCAAAATGTTTTTAATCAAATTGAAAATCTTTTAAATATCAAAAAAGCAAAAATTAATCTTTCTGGTAGTGTTCTTGATGATAATGAAGTTGGTTTTTCTTTTTCAGGAAATACTCAATTTGATATAGATAATAAAAGTGGAATTGGTGAAATAAATATTTTAGAAAAAAAGACTGATAGTGAAATAAATCATAATGTTAAAATTGATGTTTATGGAATTGAAGAAATGCTATTTAGTTATAATGAAAATTTAAAAGGTCGTTTCACGATTAATTCTTTAAATGATATTATTAGTCTAATTAAGCAATTGATGAATGATGAAGATGAACGTTTTACTAAGTTTTTTAATCCATTAAAAGAACAAATGGCTTCCACAATTTTGTCTAATATTATTTCTCAAAAAGATTATTTCTTATTACTTGATCAAAAAATCATTAAAGAACTTAAACAAACTGATTCCTATATTAAAGTTAAAATAGGTGGTAAATTATTTTCTTTGGATAATGATATTGATGTTTTAATTAATTTTAATGAAAATAAAGAACTTGATAATATTTTACTTTCTTTAATTATGAATGATAAAAATATTAATTTAAAAGCTGATTTATTAACTTATGATGAAGAAAATCTTCATATATTAGATGAAAATGATAATTATTTAGATTTTTCAGATATTGCTATTTTATTAAAATTTGGTTTAAAAACAAGTAAATTAGCGTCATATCATATTCAAGGAACTGTTAATGTCAAAGTATTAACTTTTTCTTTAGATATGGGATTAAATTTTTATATTAATGTTGATGGTAAAAATGTTAAAGTATATGCTGAATTAGATCCAATTCCTTGTTTTATTGGCTTAAATTCTTCTTCACTATCTGAGAAAAGAAAAGCTAAATTTATTTATGAAACAGGATTTGTTTATTTACAAAGAACTGATGAAAAAGGTCTTATCTTTAAAGAGACTAAAGATTATTATAAAAAAGTTGATGAAAAATATTTTGCTCAACATATTGATACATATTTATTAGGATTTGTTTTAGGTTTAAATGATAATATTATGAAATCGATAAAAACATCATCACCTAGTGATACTACTCCAATTAAATATGAAAACATTATTAATGATTTTAAGTTTGATAAAGAAAATTTAAAATGGGATATTTCTTTAAATATGAAAGAATTATCTAAAAATGATAGTTTAGGTGATCTAAATGTTTCTATTAGTGGTAATAGTGATGATTATTTTGAAAACTTAAAAGCAGAAATTACCTTTGATGTTGGAATTAAAATTAATTTATCATTAAATGCAAAATTAGTAGATATTGCTTCTACTTGGAGTGAAGATATTATTAATAATTATAATGGTTATCTTTTAAATCACAAAGATGATGTAGTTGAATCATTTAATGAAGAGTGATAATAAATAAAATAAACCAATTTCAACTAATTCAAGACAAGGAATAGATATAGTATATGCTAAGTATAATTTCTTTTTTGGATATTCTAATTTACAAATTAAACAATACGAAATAATACTTAAAATAAAACTAATTCCATTGATGATAGAACCATAAATTATAAAAATAATAAATATAATTACAAACCCTAAACCTTGAGCGTTATCGCTATTTTTATTATTTATAAGTAAGTCAATAAAAAAAACTATATATAATATAAAGCAG
>FR889440.1:4320-9930 GCA_000432895.1 Firmicutes bacterium CAG:449
AATATTAAGAATTTTAGCACTTTTAATTTTTTTGTTCATAGGTATCTCCTACTTATATTATAAGTAAAATAAAAATATTTGCAAATTTAGTTAATTGTTTTACATTAAAGTGATATTATTTATTAGATGAAAAAAGTTGAGAATATTTTATTTGATTTTAATGGTACAATTGTTGATGATTTGGATTTATGTTTAAATCTTCTTAATACAATGCTAAGTATGTGTAATCACAAAAAAGTAAGTAAAGAAAAATACTTAGAAATTTTTACTTTTCCAGTTATTGAATATTATAAGAAAGCTGGATTTATTTTTCCTAAAGATGATTTTCCTAAACTAGCAAATTATTTTATTGAAGAATATAAAAAAGAAAATGGTAATTGTTTGTTAAATGAAGGCGTAATTGAAATTTTAGAATATTTTAAAAAGTTAAATAAAAATCTTGTGATAGTTTCTGCTTCAGAAATTAATTTATTGAAAGAACAATTAAAAAAATATAAAATAGAACAATATTTTAATGATATATCTGGTTTAGATAATATTAATGCTTCTAGTAAAATTGAATCAGCCCGATCTTTTCTTAAAACAAAAAATTATGATTTAACTAAAACTGTTTTTATTGGGGATACTCTTCATGATTATGAAGTGGCTCAAGAATTAAATGTTGAGTGTATTCTAGTTTGTAAAGGTCATCAGTCCAAAGAACGATTACAAACATGTCATTGCTTAGTTATTGATAATATATTAGAATTAAAAAATTTATTGGAGTGATAAATATGGAAAAAACAATTTTAAAAAATTCATGGAAAATATATTTAGCTAATTTTGGTAAATTATTTGCCTTTTCTCTTTCTAGTTTCTTTTTATTGTTTGCTGGATGTAGTTTATTTACTGTTTTAGGTGTTTATGATTTAGGTATTTCTTCTATTTTATTGTTTGCTTTTGTAGTAGTACCAATGTTTTTTGCTTTAGAGATAATGATGGCAAGAGCTTCGGCAGGAACTAAAGTTGAATATAATGATATTTATAATTCTTATAAATCATATTTTAATCAAACAAATAAAGGAACATATTCTATAATAATTAATTTATTATTAACTTTTGTTATTTATAGTTTATCAATTTATTTATCACTTGTTATTTATGATATTTTTCATTATGGAGTTTTAGAGGATATTATGAAGAATTATTCTCTTAATAATATTCAACAAACTCAATATATTGAACTTATAAATAAAATACTTAATATGGATAATTATATATATTATTTAACAATGTGTATGTTGATTCCAATCTTATTTTTCTTTAGTAGAATTAAAAGAAACTTAATGGTTCCTTATTTAAATATGATTATGCCTTTACCTAATATTTTAGTTAGAAATATAAATAAAAAGATATATAAGAAAAATGCTAAAATAATTAGAAAATTAAGCTGGGTTGGAAATTTATGTTTTGCTTTAGTGTTTTCTATTGGTTATATTATAGGTTCATTAATTGGAATTTATTTAGGTGATATAGTTCCTTATGTTAATTATATTTTCCTTTTAGGATTATTCTTTGGTTTATTATTATCATCATTTTTACTTCCACCTGTTTTAATTAATTATTGTTTTATTGCAGATTCATTACATAATGATTATTTAGATTTTGTTAAACAACAAATGATTAAAATCACAGAAAATATCACTTCTAAAGATGAAAATAAAGATGATATCATCAAAAAAATGATTGATGATTTAAATAAAATTAATAAGGATGATGATCAATAATATTTTTTATAAATATTATCTATTTTTGAAGAAATCTTTTTAGAAACTGTAGCTGTTAAATCATAATTTAATTCAAAACATTTACTAGAAAAAATACCAACTTTACCACTGATTAAAGTTTCTAAGGCTTGCCAATCATCAATACTTTCGGCAATAATAATAATTTTATTTTGATTAAATAATTTAAATAAATTTGTTTGTAAAAAGAAATTAGCATTAAATGGTCTTTTAGTTATACATTTTTCATTGAAGAATGCAAAATCCATTAATCTTAAAACGTTTTCTTTTGGATTAGTAATACAATCCATATTTACACAAATCTTATAGCCTAAGCTTTTAGCGTTAGTTAAAACTTCAATATAATCATCATTGGTTTGATTTTCTAATTCAGAATTTGAAATATTAAAAATTACTTTATATTTTGAAATTAATGAAGAATTACTGATGAAATAATTAATGGCTTTTAAAGGAATATCAATAAGAATGGCATTAGATATATTTTTACTTATGCGAGAATATGCTTCATCAATCTTTTTAGTAAGTGAATTAATATAGTCTTGTTTTAATGGAGAATTGAAGATATCGTTTATAGAACTATATTTATTTGATAATAATGAATTATCTAATGGTTTATATGTAATTTTATAAAATGGAATAGATGGTTTTTTAGCAGTTAAAAAAGGTGTAATTGAAAGAATAAATTCATCTTTAAGAATAGCTTTTTTAATTTTATCATTATCTTGAGTTTTATTTTTACAATTATACTCTCCATCATCATAATAAAAAGAAATAGTAGGAATATATTGATAGTTATCTAATAAATAGTTTTGAAGAGATCTAACTTTTTTTAAACAATCGTTGAAATTGATTTTTTCACCAATATTTTTATACAAAGCAATATTAAATGATTGATTAGAAAAATTGTTTATAGAAAAGAAAGAACAAATATCATTCCTCATTGAGTTAAGAATTTCATATCTTTTTTCTTCTTCAGCATAATCGTTTAAAAAAATTAAACATATTTCATCGTTTTTTAATAAAGCAAGATAATTATTTTTATTAGTGTATTTTAAAACTATATCGATAATTTGCTGACGATAAATTGGATCACTTGTGACAGGTAAATTACCATCGATTGTAGAAAAGAAAAAGATTGTTCCAATCGTAGTGATAGATGATTTTTTTAATTTAAAGAAGCATCTTTCAATTTCATAATCAACTTTGATATATTGTTGATTAGTTCTATTATTTGAAGAATAATAANNTTGAAGAATAATAATCAATAAATAAAATGTGAGTAGTGTAATCTATTTGCCTGCAAACAAAGATATCTTTTGAATAAGATTTTTTTCTTTTGGAATAATTAGTGATTTCTTTATAATTTTGATCAATTTTCTTTTTGCTTAATTGACTTAAAAACCAACGATTAATTATTTTTTGATTATCTTCATCGAATTGGCTTAAAAAATCAGGTAAAGATATTTCTTTAGCATCTTTAAGATCTTTTTTAGAAAACATATATATATTTTTGTTTAATAAATCAACTTTTAAGAATTTGTAGTAATTTGAATTAATAATGTTTTGCTTTAATTCGTGTACATATTTTTTATAAAGAGATACAACTACAATTATTAGCCCAATAAATACAATTAAAGCACCGAGTAATATAAGAAGATGTGGCCCTGTAAAATGTCTATTAATATAATCTATAATTTTTTCGATCATGTTTTTTTCACCTTTACTTATTATATACTATTTTTAAAATAGTTTAATAGATTTTTATGATTAATAGTGTTAAACTTATTTCAAATGGAGAAATACCCAAGAGGCTGAAGGGACTGGTTTCGAAAACCAGCAGAAGTGAATAACTTGCGAGGGTTCAAATCCCTCTTTCTCCGCCAGGTAAGTTAAGCACTCTAAAAGAGTGTTTTTATATATTTTGGAGTTAATTAATGAATAATTATATTAGAAAAGCAATGTACGTTAATGAAAATGTTTTTTATAATGAAAAAATATGTATTACTTTTATGAATCTAATACAAAGAGAAGATTGGGATATTTATATAAATGATAAGGTATTATTTGATCAAAATCTTGTAACAAAAGGTAAAGCAATACCTAGTAATTTATGTTATGACATGCCTTTACTTGCTACACAAATAAAAAAGAACTTTCAAAAGAAAGGTCGATTTTGGTATAAAGATTGATTAAATTATGGCATTATTATAATAGAATTTTGTAAAAAGAGGAAAGAAAATGGAATATAAAACTGTTGTATTAAAATATAATCCAAATGCAATAAAAATGGCTGAAGAAATTGAAAAAACTGCAAATGAATATGCTCAAAATGGTTGGAAATTACTAACTTTTTCTATTACACCTTCAGCAAGAGCAATACTTGTATTCGAAAAGGAATCATAAACATGCCAAAACAAAGATTTACTCAAATTTATATTGAAGAAGGTGGAATTTTGGAACAGACTATATCATTATTGTTGATAGTCAAACGGGTGTTAATTATTTGATGATTAAAAACACATTTGGAACAAGTATTACATCACTTCTAGATGAAAATGGAAGACCTATAATTACAAAATATAATCAAATTTTGATATATTTAGACAATAATATAATTTATCTGCCAAATTAGTGCCAAGATATAGTTTATTTATTGATTTTTAAAAACTAATTAATTATTTTTTTATAGGGGATATTAAAATGACTATAAAAAGATTATTTAGTTTTATTTTACAATTTATTATTGCATTATTTAGTTTCTTTGTTGTAAAAGAATTTATTACTATTGGTGGTAATTATGCTGCAAGTGAAGTTATTGTGGAATTATTGATTATATTAGGAGTTGTTTCCGCAATTGGGACATTTGTATCTGATAATTTATCGGTTAAGGATGCAATGATTGGTACAGTTGTTTGGATTGTAATACTTAGTGCTTTAATGGGACTAAAATCTTCTGATAAAGCTACTCTTTCTTCATGGCTTTTTGCTATATTCATGTTAAGTATAGGTTTTTATTTTTTACCATATAATTTAGGTTATTTAAAAGGATGTCTTAAAATACAAAATCAAAGATTAGCATCTTTAGGCGTAGTATTTGCAAACTTATTTGAAGTTATTTCTGGAATTGTAATGGTTTTAATTCTTGTTAATGTTGTAAAAGATGATACATATTCATTAATAACAACAATAATGGTTGCTGGTTTAATTATTGCATGTGTAACAATTGTTGGTGGAGTTGTTCTTGTTCTTATCAAACATGGAATTAGAAAAACAAAAGGAACTAATAAGAAGGTTACAAGTTCTTCTAATACAAATGTTGATACAAGAAAAAAAGATTTATCTTCATTTAGTTCTATTTTATATGATGAACTTAATTCTGTTGCTAGAAGTTATAGTGGCAATAAATCTTTAACTAATGGAAGCGTTAATCTTTCAATTAGAGTAAACATAGATAATAGTAATATTTTATTTATTATTGATGGAAAACTTCATGCTGATGATGTTAAGACACAATATGATGCAAATGATTTTAATTCGTCATTAAAAAGAGAATTAGAAAGCATTGCTAATTCTCTTCTTAGTGAGGCTAATTTAAAAATTGAAAAAGTACGTAAAAAATATCAAAATTATGATGGTGAATATAAAATTGATGTAAGAACTGGAAATATTAATTAAAAAGAGAGTTATTAAAACTCTTTTTTTCTACATTGAATTTCGTCTTTTTCTAAGGCGTTAAGCATAATTTCTGCACTAGCAAGATTAGTAGCAAGTGGAGTATTTGTGACATCACATAATCTAAGTAAAGCTGATACATCAGGCTCATGTG
>FR889440.1:9936-12881 GCA_000432895.1 Firmicutes bacterium CAG:449
TCAGGCTCATGTGGTTGAGCGGTTAAAGGATCTCTTAAAAAGATTACTAAATCTAATTCACTACATGCAATCATTGAACCAATTTGTTGATCTCCACCTAATGGACCAGATTTCATTCTATTTATTTTTAATCCAGTAGCTCCCATTATTAAAGTTCCTGTTGTACCTGTTGCATATAAAGTATGTTTACTTAAAATGTTTTGATATTTTTCCGATAAAGAAATCATTAAATCTTTCTTTTTATCATGGGCAATTAAAGCAATTCTCATTGTATCTCCTTCTTAACAAATTCTTTTATCTGAGATGATGTTATTCCTTCTTGAAATAATATATCATTATAATTAAATCTATCAATAAATTTTTTATGTAATCCAAGTGTTTTCACTTTCATATTGGTTAAACTAAAGTAATTAGCGATATCTTCACCAAAACCACCATCAATAACTCCATCTTCAATAGTTATAATTAATTGATGATTTTCTTTTAATGATGAAAGTGTTTTTTCATCAAGATGAGTTAAAATTCTTGGGTTAATAAGTGTTGGCTTAAAATGTAGTTCTTTTTCAATTAATTTAGTGGCTTCTAAACCTAGATAATAAAAATTACCTTCAGCGATAATACAAACTTTTTCTCCTTTTTGAGTTATTTCGTAAGAAAGAAAATCCATATTATTATGTGTATTTTCTATTATTTTATTAGCAGGCATTAATATTAAAGTAGGGTGTTTATTTTGGCTTAAACTATAATCAAGCATTGCTAGATATTCATTTTTATCTGTTGGAGCGAGTAAAACTAAATTAGGAATGTTTTTAAAGGCTGAAATTGAAAATATCCCTAAATGTGTAACATCATTTAGTGAGATTAATGATGTGTTTCCAATAACAATTGTAGCAGGTGAATTATTTAAACATAAATCTTGAGATATTTGATCATATGTTCTTTGAAGAAATGTTGCATTAGTTCCAAAAATTGGTTTACATCCATTTTTAGCTAAACCAGAAATTAAAGCGATAGCATGTTCTTCAGCAATTCCTACATCAATATAGTTTTGGCCTAGTAAATTTCTTTTTTCTTGATCTAAACCAATAGCTAATGGGACTCCAGCGGTTACGACAACAATTTTTGGATCTTGCTTTACTTTATTAATTAAATAATTAGCGGTTATGGAAGGATAAGTCAATTTAACATCATTTATTAATTCACCTGTTTTTTGATTAAATGGTTTAGTATAATGCCACTTTTCTTTATTTAATTCAGCTAGTTGATAGCCTTTACCTTTTTGAGTATGGACATGTACTACTATTGGATGATTTATATCTTTCGTTTTTTTAAATAGTGAAATTAATTTTTCAAGATTATTTCCTTCTTCTAAATAAATATAATCAAGGTTAAATGCTTTAAAAATATTGTTTTGCGAAGAGTTATTTCTTAAGTTTTTTAAACTTTGATATAGTCCTCCATGGTTTTCAGCAATTGATTGTTCATTATCATTAACAACAATAATAAAGTTTGATTTAATTTCAGAACCAACAAAATTAAGACCTTCTAATGCTTCTCCTCCAGATAAGGAACCATCACCAATAATAGCAATAACATTTTCATGATGATTTAAAATATCTCTTGCTTTAACTAATCCACTGGCTAAAGAGATTGAGGTTGAAGTATGGCCTACTTTAAATAGATCATATATTGATTCTTCATAGTTAGTATATCCAGAAACATCTTTAAAATGTTCTTCAAAAAGAAAACCATCTTTTCGACCAGTTAAAATTTTATGAGTGTAGCATTGATGTGATACATCAAAAACAATTTTATCATTAGGAAAAGAAAAAACATAATGTAAAGCAATTGTTAATTCGACTATTCCTAAATTAGAACCTAAATGACCACCTATTTTACTTAATCTATTGAAAAGAGCTTCTCTAATTTCTTGGGCTAAAATGTTTAATTGATCTATCGATAAAAATTTTATATCATTAGGACAATTAATTTTTTCTAAATACATATTTTTTTAGAGTTCTTTACCACAAAAAGAACAAAATTTAGCTCCACTAGGATTTTCTTTTCCACAGTGTGGACATACACTTTTTAATTTTGCTCCACAATTATTACAAAATGCTGCACTTGGATCATTTTCTTTTTGACAATTAGGACAAATATTAGTTTGTTTAGTGGATTTAATTGTTTTAGATAATTCTTCTCTAGTACCATTTAAAATATAATTTGCTGCATCTGTTGCAACTGGTGTAACTTCTGAAGAAGTATATTCGTTAATTTCTTTTAGGAAGCCAAATCTTAGACAAGCTGAACCAATTCCAATTAATGGAATACCAATAAAATTAAGGAAAAATAATGATGGCATATGTTCTCCTTGTGAAGAAAAAGACATAAAGAAATCAACCATACCAATTACTAATAAAACAATTCCTAAAAATAAAGCAATAAAACCAATAATTTTTAAATTTCTTTTAGCTTTTGGATGTTCTTTTAAATATTTGTTTTCAATCATAATAATAACCTCTTTTTATTTTACCATAAATTAGTAAATTTTAAAAAAATAAATATAAAGATTGTAAATTATTCTAATTTACTTAATCATGTTTAAGAGGTTATATTATGAGTAAAACAATATCCTATTTAAAATATACAATAAAGGAAGTAATTTTAGCACCTTTATTTAAAATGTTAGAAGTTATTTTTGAATTATGTGTTCCTTTAATTGTTTCTTTAATTGTTGATAATGGAATTAATGGTGAAAAAGGAATTTCTTATGTTTTGATGATGTGTGGAGTTCTTGTCTTGTTTGCAATTCTAGGATTTTTATCAGCCGTTGTGGCTCAATATTTTTCCGCCAAAGCGGCAGTAAAATTATCTACAAATGTTAGAAATGAACTTTATAAAAAAATTCAAAGTTTACAATATTCATCTTTAGATGAAGTAGGAGC
>FR889440.1:12886-13912 GCA_000432895.1 Firmicutes bacterium CAG:449
GATGAAGTAGGAGCATCAACTTTAATTACAAGAATGACTAGTGATGTTAATCAAATTCAAGTTGGTGTTAATATGTTTTTAAGATTATTATTAAGATCACCAGTAGTTGTAATTGGAGCAGTAATTGTGGCTTTTACTATTTCTAGTAAGATTGGCTTAATCTTTTTATTAACAGTGCCAACTTTATTTATTATCGTTTTTTTAATTATGTATTTTACAATTCCTCTATATGCAAAAAGTCAACAAAAGCTTGATCGAGTAGTTGAACTTTCTAGAGAAAACTTAAATGGAGTTAGAGTTATTAGAGCGTTTAATAAACAAGAAAATGAAGTTAAAACATTTAAAAAAGAAAATAATATTTATACAAAAAAACAATTATTTGTTAGTCGAATTTCTTCTTTAATGAACCCATTAACTTATGCTTTGATTAATTTATTTATTATTGCTTTAATCTATTTTAGTGGGAAGGAAGTTTATAAAGGTGATTTAAGTCAAGGTAATGTCATCGCTTTATATAATTTAATTTCACAAATTCTAGTGGAAACTATCAAATTTGCTTCGTTAATTATTACTGTTTCAAAGTCGTTTGCTTCTATAAAAAGAGTAGATGCTATTTTAAATATGGAATCACCTATTGATTTAAATAACCATACTGATAAAGAATCATCATCTTTTATTGAATTTAGAAATGTTTCTATGAATTATGCTTCTTCTAATAAAAATTCCTTATCAAATATTTCTTTTACTGTTAATAAAGGTGAAAGAGTAGGAATTATTGGTTCAACAGGTTCAGGAAAAACTACTTTAATAAATGTTTTAAATCATTTTTATGATATTAATCAAGGATGTGTTTATCTTGATGGAAGAGATATTAGATCGTATTCATTAAGTGAACTCCATTCTAGAATTAGTTTAGTTCCTCAAAAAGCACAACTTTTTAAAGGTACAATTAGAGATAATCTTCTTTGGGGTAATAAAAATGCTACAAATGAAGATTTAAATAGAGCAATTAAATATGCACAAGCT
>FR889440.1:13917-18019 GCA_000432895.1 Firmicutes bacterium CAG:449
AAATATGCACAAGCTGAAGATGTTATAAAAAAGAAAAAGAATGGTTTAGATGAAGAAGTTGAACAAAATGGAAGTAATTTTTCAGGTGGACAAAAGCAAAGATTATGCATTGCTAGAGCCTTAGTAAAAAAAGCAGATATTTTAATTCTTGATGATTCTTCTTCCGCACTTGATTATGCTACTGATGCTAAATTAAGAATTGGTTTAAAAGAATTTAATCCTAATTTAACTACTTTTATTATTTCTCAAAGAACAGCTTCAATTATGAGTTTGGATAAAATTTTAGTTTTAGATAATGGTGTTCTAGTTGGAAATGGAACACATGAAGAATTATTAAAGAATTGTCAAGTATACCAAGAAATACATTATTCTCAATTTTCTAAAGAAGGTGATGACCATGAATAAAAATGTTGCTATTAGATTGTTAAAAACTTTAAAGCCATATATGCATTTATTAATTATTTCTTTAATATGTGCCCTTGGTTATGTGTTTTGTTCTTTATATATTCCTGTATTAGTTGGTAATGGAATTGATTTAATTGTTGCAATTAATGATGTTGATTTTGAAGGTTTATCTAAAATATTAATTTTGATTGCAATATTTTTAGTAATTGCCTCAATTTTACAATATGTGATGAATCTTTGTAATAATAAAATGAGTTTTGAAGTAACTAGATCTTTAAGAGATGATTGTTTTAAAAAGATTCAAAAATTACCATTAAAATATTTAGATGGACATTCTTCAGGAGATATTATTTCTCGTATTATTTCTGATGTTGAAAGTGTTTCTGATGGATTGTTATTAGGCTTTAATCAAATATTTACTGGTGTAATTATGATTATAACAACTTTAGTCTTTATGTTCGTTATGAATTATATTATGGCTTTAGTGGTATATTATGGCTTTAGTGGTTGTTATATTAACACCTTTATCTTTATTTGTAGCAAAGTTTATTGCAAAAAGAATTCATAAATATTTCCATAATCAAAGTGTTATTAAAGGTGAACAAACTGCATTTATTGATGAAATGATTAATGGTCAAAAAGTTATTAGAGCCTTTGAACAAGAAGAAAATAAACAAGCACAATTTGAAGAAATATCTTCTAGACTTGAAGAAGCCGCGATTAAAGCTAATTTCTTTTCTTCATTAGTAAATCCATCAACAAGATTTGTTAATGCTTTTGTTTATGCTTTAATTTGTTTTATTGGTGCAATAATTGCAATTAAAACTGATAATTTTACTGCAGGTATGTTAACTATTTTCTTATCATATGCAAGTCAATATACTAAACCATTTAATGATATTTCTAGTGTTGTTACTGAATTGCAAAATGCCTTTACATGTGGAGAAAGAATTTTTGATTTAATTGATCAAGAAGATGAAAAACAAGATTTTGAAAATGCGATAACGTTAAAAGACGCTAAAGGTAAAATTGTTTTAAAAAATGTTTATTTTGCCTATGAAGAAAATCAAAGATTAATTGAAGATTTTTCTTTAAGTGTTAAACCAGGACAAAAAGTAGCAATTGTTGGACCTACTGGATGTGGAAAAACTACTTTAATTAATTTATTGATGCGCTTTTATGATGTTAATTCAGGTGATATTTTAATTGATGATAATTCTATTTACTCTTTAAAAAGAAGTAGTATTAGAGAAAATTATGGAATGGTTTTACAAGAAACTTATCTTCGTCATGCTTCAGTTAAAGAAAATATTTTAATGGGTTCAGAAATTTCTGAAGAAGAACTTAATAGAATAGCTAAAGAAAGTAATATTGATTATTTTGTTTCTCGTTTACCTAATGGTTTTGATACAATTATTGATGAAAATAATGGTCAATTATCGCAAGGTCAAAAACAATTATTATGTATTGCTAGAGTAATGGTAAATTTGCCTCCAATGTTAATTCTCGATGAAGCAACTTCTTCAATTGATACAAGAACAGAAATTAAAATTCAAGATGCATTTAATAAGATGATGCAAGGAAGAACTTCTTTTATTGTAGCTCATCGTTTATCAACAATTAAAAATGCTGATTTAATTATTGTGATGAATGAAGGACATATTATTGAACAAGGCAATCATCAACAATTATTAGCTAAAAAAGGTTTTTATTATAATTTATATAATTCTCAATTTGCTAAATAAGTATAAAATATTTTTTTCTTAGAATAATAGAATTGTTCGGAGGAAAAAATGAATAATACAACAAGTAAAGATTTAAAAGGCAGTCAAACTGAAAAAAATTTAATGTCGGCTTTTATTGGAGAATCACAAGCGAGAAATAAATATTCTTATTTTGCAAGTGTCGCTAAAAATGAAGGATATGAGCAAATAGGAGCTATTTTTGAAGAAACTAGCAATAATGAAAAAGAACATGCTGAAATTTGGTTTAATTATTTAGGTGGAATTTTAAAAACAAAAGATAATTTAAAATCTGCTATGGATGGTGAAGAATTTGAGTTTACTTCTATGTATCCTGAATATAGTAAAATAGCTCAAGAAGAAGGTTTTCTTGATATTGCTAGAAAATTTGCTTTAGTAGCGGAAATTGAAAAAGAACATCATAAAAGATATAAAAAACTTTTAGAGAATTTGATAAATAATGAAGTGTTTACTAAAAAAACTGGAATAAATGTTTGGAAATGTCGTAATTGTGGAAACATCGTGGTTAGTAAATCGGCACCTGCTATTTGCCCAGTTTGTAATAAGGCGCAAGCATATTTTGAATTAAATGTAGAAAATTATTAAAAAAAATATATAATGAATTTATAGAGGTGATAAAAATGACATTAGTACATATTAATAAAAATAACTTCAAAGAAGAAGTAGAAAATTATACAGGAAAAGTTTTACTTGATTTCTGGGCTCCATGGTGTTCTCCTTGTAGAATGATTGGACCAAGCTTAGAAGAATTAGCAGAAGAGCAAGATAATGTCAAAATTTGTAAAGTAAATGTCGATGAAGAAAATACTTTAGCGGCAATGTTTTCTGTAACAAGTATTCCATTATTAGTTTTAATGGAAAATGGTAAAGTAATAAAATCAAGTGTTGGTTATTTACCAAAAGAAGAAATCGAAGAATTTATTAAATAAGGCATAGGTTATACCTATGTTTTTTTTTACAAAAAAAAAGCACCTTTTATAGGCACTTTAGATTTTTTTTGTAAAGGCCTTATTCACATAAGACCTGCTAGAGGGGTATAAGAATGGTAGGTAGTATGAGTTCCTCTAGCAAGTCTATAATACAAAAAAAGCAATAATTTGTAAATATAAAAAATGAAAAATCAAAGAATTTCTTTTTTTTAATCAATATATTAATATTGAAGTTTTTTGAATATAAGTTATAATTTTATTGTTATTTGTTATAAAAAATAGCCAAAAATGGAGAAAATCGATGGAAAAAGCACGAAAATATATTATTTCTCTTGATCAGGGGACAACATCTTCTAGAGCGGTTATTGTTGATAACTTGTCGAAAATTGTCGAAATTGTTCAGAAAGAATTTAAGCAAATTTATCCTCAACCAGGATGGGTTGAACATGATCCTTTAGATATATATGCATCGCAATATTCAGTTTTAATTGAGGCTATTGCAAAAGCTAACATCGATATAAATTTAGTTAAAGCTATTGGCTTAACTAATCAAAGAGAAACGACAATTGTTTGGAATAAAAAAACTGGTAAACCTATTTATAATGCAATAGTATGGCAATGTAGAAGAACTGTTGATATTGTTGAACAAATGCGTAAAGATAATTTAGAACAATATATTTTAGAAAATACAGGTTTAGTTTTAGATGCTTATTTTTCGGCTACAAAATTAAAATGGATTCTTGAAAATGTTGAAGGAGCTTATGAACAAGCTAGAAATGGTGAATTACTTTTTGGAACTGTTGATACTTGGCTTATTTATAAATTAACAAATGGTAAAGTTTTTGCTACTGATTATACAAATGCTTCTAGAACAATGCTTTTTAATATTAAAACTTTAAAATGGGATGAAAAGATTTGTTCTTATTTAGATATTCCTATGTGTATGTTACCAGAAGTTAAACCATCTTCTAGTGATTTTGGTTATATTAATATTTTAGGAAAAGA
>FR889440.1:18031-19273 GCA_000432895.1 Firmicutes bacterium CAG:449
GGAAAAGATATTCCTCTTTGTGGGGTGGCAGGTGATCAACAAGCAGCTTTATTTGGACAAACTTGTTTTGAAGAAGGAGAAGCTAAAAACACTTATGGAACTGGATGTTTTTTATTGATGAATATTGGTGAAAAATTTGTTAATTCTAAACATGGATTAGTTACAACTATCGCGGCAACTTACAATAATAAAATTCAATATGCTCTAGAAGGTTCAGTTTTTGTTGGGGGAGCAATCGTTCAATGGCTTAGAGATGAATTAAGATTCATTGAAGAAACTAATGATACTGAATATTTTGCTAAAAAGGTAAAAGATAATAATGGTGTTTATATTGTTCCAGCTTTTACAGGACTTGGAGCACCTTATTGGGATATGTATGCTAGAGGAACAATTTTTGGCTTAACTAGAGGTACTAATCGTAACCATATTATTAGAGCTTGTTTAGAAGCTATTGCTTATCAAAGTTATGATGTAATTGAAGCAATGAAAAAAGATACTTCATTACAAATTAAATCTTTAAAAGTTGATGGTGGAGCTTCTAAAAATAATTTCTTAATGCAATTTCAAGCAAATATTATTAACGCTAATGTGGTAAGAGCAAAAACAATGGAAACCACAGCTTTGGGAGTAGCTTATTTAGCTGGACTTCATGCTGGTGTATTTTCTTCAATTGAACAAATAAGAAAATTATATGATGTTAGTCAAACTTATTATCCAGAAATGGATGAAAATGTAAGAAGCAATTATTTATCGCACTGGAAAAAAGCGGTCAAAATGTGTCAAGGTTGGATGGAGGAATAGCATGAATTATATTGGATCAAAATTGTCATTATTAGATTTTATTAATGATGTTATAGAAACTAAAGTAGAAAAAAAAGATAATTTAGTTTTTTGTGATATTTTTTCTGGTACAGCTATTGTTGGTCAATATTTTAAGAATAAAGGATATAGTATTATTTCTAATGATATTCAATATTTTAGTTATGTATTAGCTAAAGTTTTAGTGGAAAATAATAATGAATTAACTTTTGATAAATTAAAAGAAATTAATATTAATAATCCGTTTGATTATTTAAATAAATTAAAAGGAAGAAAAGGTTTTATTTATCATAATTATTGCTTAGAAGGTACTCAAGATAAAGAATTTCAAAGAATATATTTTTCTAATGAAAATGCTAAAAGAATTGACGCCATGAGAATGAAAATTTCTTCTTGGAATAAAAAAGGCTTATTACAAGAAAA
>FR889440.1:19315-27182 GCA_000432895.1 Firmicutes bacterium CAG:449
CTCTTTAGTAGAGGCTAGTGATAAAGTAGCAAACACAGCTTCTGTATATGAAGCATTTTTAAAGACAGTTAAATTAAGTGCAACTAAAGAAATAAAAATTGAACCATTAAAATTGAATGTTGTGGATAAAAAAGCATCTTATTTTGCTTGTAATGAAGATGCTTCTTATTTAATTAATCATATCAGTGGAGATGTTTTATATTTAGATCCACCTTATAATTCACGTAAATATGATACTAATTACCATATTTTAGAAACGATTGCTTTATATGATCATCCTCATATTAAAGGTAAAACAGGTGTTAGAACTGAAGAAATTAAAAAATCAAAATTTTGTAGTAAAAAAGAAGCTAGTAGCGCTTTAGAAGATATTGTTTCTAAAGCAAAATTTGATTATATTTTATTAAGCTATAATGATGAAGGAATTATCTCATTAGAAGAAATTAAAAATATTTTCTCTAAATATGGCGAATATTCTTGTTATGAAAAAAAACATCGTCGATTTAAAGCAGATTCGAAAAGAAATTACACTAAAGATTATACTATTGAATATATTCATTGCTTAAAAAAACATAATTAAAAAGTTAGATTGTTATTATAGGTAACATTTAATTAAAAAAATATAAAAAAATACTTGCATTAATAAATTTGTTTCCTTATAATAACAAATGCTAACAGCGAATCAGTTGCGAGCGTAGTTCAGTGGTAGAACACAACCTTGCCAAGGTTGCTATGCGGGTTCGATTCCCGTCGCTCGCTCCATTAATTAATAGAAGATGATATTAAAGTATCATTTTTTTTTGCAAAAAATTAGTATAAATTATAATATTTTTTATGTTAAATATACGAAAAATTATATTATTTATTAAAATAAAAATGTAAAATTAAATTATGAAAAAATATTTGAATTTATTTTTTACAATGTTAAAAATTGGACTATTCACTTTTGGAGGTGGATATGCCATGGTTGCTTTATTAGAAAATGAATTTGTAAAGAAAAAGAAATGGATTAATGAAGATGAATTTTCTAATATGATTGCAATTTCTGAATCTACTCCAGGACCAATGGCTATTAATTCTGCAACATATATTGGATACAAAACTTTAGGATTTTTTGGATCTTTAATTTCAACGATTGCAGTTTGTATTCCTTCATTCATAATTATTTATATTATTTCTTTTTTTCTTGATAAATTTTTAACATATAAATTAATTTCTTGTGCATTTAAGGGTGTACAAGTTGCAGTAATATACTTGATTTTTTCTTCAGGCATTAAAATGTTTTTTAAAATGGAAAAAAATATATTTAATATAATTGTATTTTTAATTGTATTAATTCTTATGATTGTATTTTCTTTATTTGCTATTAATTTCTCGACTATATTTATAATTTTAATTTGTGGAGCTATTGGAGTTTGTTTTTATCTAATTTTTTTAACGAGGAAAAATAAATGATTTATTGGAAATTATTTTTAACTTTTTTAGAAATTGGTGCAGTATGTTTTGGTGGTGGCTATGGAATGATTTCTTTAATAAGAGAAAAAGTCTTATTGAATGGATGGCTCACTGAAGAAGAAATTTTAAATATGATAGCAATTTCTGAATCTACTCCAGGACCTCTAGCTGTAAATATGGCAACATTTATTGGAAATAGTCAAGGCGGATTATTAGGTGCGTTTTTAGCAACGTTTGGTGTTGTGCTTCCTTCTTTTATTGTTATTTTACTTATTGCATCATTAATTAATAATTTATTAAAATATAAGGGAGTTAAAGCGTTTTTAAGTGGTATTAAACCATGTGTTATTGCTTTGATAGTTGCAACTGCAGTTACAACATTCTTATCTATTATATTTAATATTAAGACAATTGATAGCAATGCTTCTTTTAATTATAAAGGTTTAATAATTTTACTAATAATTATTTTTATAGATTTGCTATTTAATTATAAAATAAATAAAAAAATTTCACCAATTGCTTTAATTATTTTGTCAGCAATACTAGGAATTGTATTTTATTCATTATGAGTTATTATGTATTCGTTAGGCGCTTTTTTTGTTAATTATCAAGTTGACTATGGAAAATTAAAAGAATATGGATTCATTATAGAAAATAATGAATATATTTTTAATAAGCAATTAAATGATAATTTAACGATGAAAATAATTATTAATAAAGATATTAGTTTATATATTTTTGATAAAGATTTTAATGATGAATGTTTAAATTATGAATTATCTTATTTAAAAAATATGTGGGTAAATTATGTTAATGATATAAAAGAAAAATGTTTTATTTTAGTAAAATATAATAATAAACAAGCACTTGAAATTGATAATTATATTAAGGAAAAATATAAAATCGATGCAGAATTTATGTTTAGTAAATTTCCACATTTTGGAGTGTATAAAATCAATAATAAATGGTTTAGTATGATTATGGACATTGATTATAGACTTATTGATAAAAATAAATCAGGACAAGTTTATGTTATTAATCTAAAAAATGATAATGTTGAGAATTTGATTAATGAAAAAGGCTTTTATAAAGCATATCACATGAATAAAAAATATTGGATTAGTATTTGTTTAGATGATAAAGTGGATATTAATAAAATATTTTCTCTTATTGATAAATCATTTGAGTTAGTTTATTTTTTAAATAAAAAA
The DNA here is from genome assembly GCA_000432895.1 of Firmicutes bacterium CAG:449. Classification (GTDB taxonomy): domain Bacteria; phylum Bacillota_I; class Bacilli_A; order RFN20; family CAG-449; genus CAG-449. The sequence goes on from FR889440.1 coordinate 21,982, forward strand.
CAGTTTTCTTCATGAGAATAAATAATACCAATAGCTTGCAAATAAGAATAAATTATAACTGAACCAACAAATTTCATTCCTCTTTTAATTAAATCTTTTGATAATTCATCTGATAGAGGGGAAGTGGTTTTATTAATTTCATAATAAACTTTATTTTTTGTAAAAGTGAGTAAATAATTATAAAAAGATCCAAATTCTAATTGGATTTTTTTAAAAATAATAGAATTGTTAATACTTGCTTTTATTTTTAATTTATTTCTAATAATGCCTTTGTTTTGCAGTAATTCATTAATTTTATTTTCTTTATAATTGATAATTTTATTAATATCAAAATTATCGTATGCTTTTTCAAAATTAGATCTTTTATTTAGAATACATTCCCATGATAATCCAGCTTGAAATGATTCTAAAATGAGCATTTCATAAAGATAATGTTCATCATTATTAAAAACACACCATTCTTCGTCATGATATTTTACATATAAATGATTAGATAGATTACACCATTTACATCTTTGCATTTTTAGGTAACTTAAATTTTGTTATATCGTGTTTTTCAATTTGTAAAAGTGCAATTTTGTTTTTTAATCCTCCTGTATATCCTACAAGATTATTATTTTGACCGATTACTCTATGACATGGAATAATAATACAAATTGGATTAGCGCCAACTGCTCCTCCAACTGCTTGAGCGGACATTTTCTTTATATTTTTTATTTTGGCTATTTCTTTAGCAATATCATTATATGTAGTTAATTCTCCATAAGGAATTTTATTCATTATCTCAGTTACTTGTTTTCTAAAAGGAGTCAGAGTTAATTTGTATTTTGGAGTAAATGTAGGTATTTCACCTTGAAAATAGATATCAAGCCATTTTTTAGTTTCTAGAAAAATTTCTATTTCTTGATATTCTCCTTGATGTTTTTTTTCATCTTTGGTGGAAGCAAAATATAAACCTGTAAGATATTCTCCATCACTAGTTAAGATAATTTTACCTAATGGGGTAGAGTAATAATTAATGTAATTCATAGTTAAATTATATCATTTATATTTTTTAAATCGACATATTTTATTTGTTTTGTTGTTCATTGAAAGTATTTATTTGCTTAAAATTTACTTGTATTTAGAAACAATAGTAATTGAATACTCGAAAAAATAGATAATAAGGTTAAATTGTTTTCAAGATTTTTTGTTTATTGTAAATATCATAATGGAATTGAGAAAATAAGTAGTGATTAATCAAAATAGTTGAAATATTAGTATTGCGATTTATTATATGTTGTTATTATTTATTCGTTTATTAATTATTTTGTCAAAAAAATTTTACATTAATTGATTTGTTAATTATTAATTTAGTGGATAGTATTGTTTCAATTTTAACTTTGCAAAATACTTTAATTTTAGTTAATGGTGAAATGGATAATATGACTGGTTTAGTAATAATTACTAGTTTTATTTTATATGGTTTTGTTCTTTTTATAACGATATTTTCTTTTTGTCGAAATATTAAATATAAATAAATATTTTGAAATTATTATTTTATATGTAATAATAATTGTATGTACAAGATAATTGTTTGTGACGATGAACGTTCAATTTTAGAAAGATTAATATCCTTAATTAATAAATTAAGTGATGATTTTGAAGTGATTGGATCTTATGAAAATGGATATGATGCGTTGGTTAATGGAATAAGTCTTGAACCAGATATTTTAATTACTGATATCAAAATGCCTTATATTGATGGAATTAATCTAATTGAACAAGCTAAAATAGAATTACCACTTCTTCAATCAATCATTATCAGTGGCTATGATTCTTTTGATTATGCAAAAAAAGGTATTGAATTAGGTGTTAATGGATATATAAGTAAACCAATTACTTTTGAAGAATTAAAAGAAGTATTATTAAAAACTAAAGAAAAATTAAATCAAGAAACAAAAGGATTAAATAATTTAAAACAGCAACTCGATACATCTAATAAAATTATTATTGAAAATGATTTAATTAGATTAATCGCTTTAAAAAATGTTCCTTTAACATTTAAAGATAAATTAATTAATGAAGGTGTGAATGTCGATTTAAAATATCAATTTATTTTGATTTTTGATAATGATTTAGAATTAGATAATCTATCTTTAGAAGAAAATGATTTAATTAAGATGTTTGAATTAAATTACTTTCAAGAAGAATTTAAACAAATAGAATTTCATAATTTTATTTATGATAATCAATTATGTTTTTTACTTCTTTCTAATGAAAATATTTTTATTGAAGATATTGTAAAAAAATTAAATACAATTCTTGCTAAATTACGTCGAAATAAAGATATAAATCATAATAGTATTTCAATAGGAATTTCAGATATTCAAGAAAATAATAAGATAAATTATCGAAAAATGTTCCGTCATGCGAAAAGAGCTCTTGAATATCGAACTGTTGTTGGAAAGAATTTAGTTTTGTTATTCGAAGATGTGACCAAAAATGAAAATGATAAAGTTGGTAAAATTGATGAAAATGAATATAAAATATTAACTTATGAATTGTCTTATGGAAGAACTGAACAAACAAAAAAAAGAGTGGAAAATTTAATTAGTTCAATTTTATCAAATGATTATATTAATTCATATTTATTCATTTTAGGTAATATTATTGATTCACTTTTAAAAGCTTGTTTATCTTTAAAAACTTTTTATCAAGAATATATGTCACAAATTGAATTGATGAAACGTGTTTATAATTCCAAAAGTCAGCAATCTTTAATTAGTTTATTTAATGAAATAATTGATGAAATTAATAAAATAAATCAAAGCTCAAGACTATCAAGTGTCGACAACACTTTTAATCAAATTATGAATTATATTGATTCAAATTATACTAATCCAACTTTATCTTTAGATGATATAGCAAATTCGCTTCATTATTCAGTTAGTTATATATATAATATTTTGAAAAAGAATAATATATCTTTCAATAAATATTTAACTTCAATAAGAATGGAAAAAGCTAAAGTTTTGTTGCTTGATCCAAATAATAAAATTATTAATATTGCTTCACAAGTGGGTTATAGTGATCCATATTACTTTTCACATTGTTTTAAGAAAGCTTTTAAGGTGAGTCCAGTTGAATATAGAAAGAAAGATTAAAAGACCTTTATCAATAAAAACAAAAATAACTTTACCATTTACTATAATGTTTACTATTTTTATTATAGTAATTTTTTCGATTACTTATTTTATTAATATTAATTCTTCAATTCAAGAAAATAATAAAAATTTAAATTTAGTTTCTCAACAAGTTCTTTCTAATTATGAAACATATTTTCAATCTGTAATTGATGTTTCAGAAAATATTCAAAAAAAACTAGAAAATTATGATGAAGATAATTATCAACAAATTAATGAATATTTTAAAAATATTAATGATATGAAAAAAGAAATTAATAGTATTACATTATTTTCTTTAGAAGGAAAAGCTTTGGCTAGTGATGAAGAATTAATAGATGTTAGTGTTAATGAACAATGGTTTCAAACTGCTTTACAAGAAAAACTAATCAATATTTTCTCATCTATTAATGTTTCTTCAAATGATTATTATTTTACATTATCTAAGTATATTAATTATTCTTCAAAAGAAGGAATTATTAAAATTGAATATGATTTTACACAAATTGTAAATTCGATTGCTTCAACTGATTTAGGTGAAGGTGGACATATTACAATTATTGATAAATATGATAATATAATTTATACTTCATTAGAAAATAATGCTGATATCGAAAAAGAAATTATTTCTTCTTTGGTTATTGGTGAAGAAGAGTGCTCGTTAAATGATAATAATTTTTATTTATATATTAATAATATTCGTAATACTTCTTGGAGAAGTGCGATATTTATTAACAATAATTATATTAAAGAAACAATACATCTATATACTTATATTCTAAGTGCAATTTGTATTGCTTTTGCACTTATTATTTTAATTTTAAATAATATTATTGCTAAACAAATTTCTTTACCAATTATCAAATTACAAAAGGAAATGATGAATATTTCTTCTTTAAATTATAAAATTGAAGATTTAACTATTAACCAAAAATGTAGTAAAGAAGTTCTATATTTACAGCAAACATATATCGAAATGATGGAGAGAATTCAAAATTTAATGATAGATTTAGTAAAAAAACAAAATGAACAAAGAAAGTCTGAATTAAAAGCTCTTCAAAATCAAATTAATCCTCATTTTTTATATAACACTTTAGATTCAATAGTTTATTTAATTGATAAAAATGAAAATGAAAAAGCCCAAAAAATGATTATTGCTTTATCTAAATTTTTTAGAATTTCAATTTCTAGAGGTAGAACAGTTATTCCTTTGTTTGATGAAATAGAACACGCTAAAAATTATTTAATTATCCAAAAACTACGTTATGAAGATAAGTTTAATTTTACTTTTAATGTTGATGATAATTTAAAAAAATATTATGTTATAAAATTGATTTTACAACCAATAATTGAAAATGCAATTATTCATGGATTTGTAGATAATGATAATTTTCAAATTGATATTAAAGCATATTTAGATAATGATTTAATTAAATTTGAAATAAAAGATAATGGCTTTGGAATTTTAGAAAAAAAGATTCAAAAAATTTATCAATCTTTTGATGATGAAAAATCCTTTAATGGTGTTGGATTAAAAAATGTATATCAAAGATTAAAAATATATTATGGAGAAAAAGCAAATTTATTAATTGAATCAGAATTAGATGTTGGAACAAAAATAATCATTATGATTCCTTTACAAGGAGCTGAAAAAAATGAAGAATAAAAAAATTTTTATTTTAACTAGTTTATTATTAACTAGTTGTAATACTAATAAATTAGATGTTTCTATTTATGCTTATAATTTAGAAGATACATTTATCGCTTCTTTGGTTAGTTCTATTGAATTAGAAATGAAAGAAAAAAATTATAAATACACAATATTTGATAGTAAAAATTCACAAATTGAACAAAATAGACAATTAATTAATGATATAGAAAATGATAATTCATCAGTTTTTGTTTTAAACATGGTTGATCGTTTAGCGGCTTCTTCTATTATTTCTAAAGTGAAAAAAACTAATAAGCCAATTATATTTTTTAATAGAGAACCTTTACTATCTGATTTAAATTTATATGAGCAATGTTATTATGTTG